>JAPLKB010000025.1 GCA_026388275.1 Pseudomonadota bacterium | reverse complement strand
GCTTTGCACCTGACTTTCAATCCGTGTGAGCTTTTCATAATGGGGATGGGATGGATCGAACTCCATCAGCATAAGTGAAGCATAGCCGCGGATCCCCATGAGGAGGTTGTTGAAGTCGTGGGCAATGCCTCCTGCAAGGGTGCCTATTGCTTCCATCTTCTGGGCATGGCGGAGCTGGGATTCAAGGCGTGTTCTTTCTTCTTCAGCCTGCTTGCGGGAGGTGATGTCTTCAACGGTGCCTTCGTAATAGAGCGTCTCACCGTTGTTGTTACGAACAGCACGGGCATTTGTGGAAACCCATATCTTGCTTCTATCCTTACGATAGAGTTCAAATTCGAAGTTAACGACAGCGCCTTCTTTCTCAACTATTTCTCTGTATTTTTCCTGATCTTCGGGATTCACGAATATCTGGCTTCCAATATCAGTAACGGTAGTCATCATCTCCTGAGGAGATTCAAAGCCGTGCATTCTGGCAAGGGCAGGATTGACACTTATGTATTGTCCTCCAGGTAATCCCTGATATATACCTTCAATGGCATTATCGAAGATGGAGCGGTATCTTTCTTCACTTTCCCGAAGCGTATCCTCGGCCCGCTTGCGCTCGGTAATGTCCCTGAAATACACAAGCGCGACCGGTTCACCACGGAATATAGTCCCGGCACCGGAGATGTCCACAAAGATTGGTGTACCGTCCTTGCGAATACCCTTAAACTCGTAGTTCGACGGGGCGGGTTCGCCTCTTTGTCTCTTCCTGTTGTACTCTATAACCATAGGAAGAGCATCGGGGTGCACAGTTAGCTCATGGGTTTTCCCTATGACCTCATCAGGGCTGTCGTAGCCGAAGATTTCCAGGAATTTCTTATTCACATATATGTGCTTGTCTCCCCTTAACAGGGCTACCCCGTCGTTGGAGTGTTCTATCGCTATCCGGTAACGTTCTTCAGATTCAACGAGCTTTCTCTCAGCTTCCTTCCGCTCTGTAATTTCATGAGAAAAAATGGCTACTCTTGATGCCTTCCCTTCCTTATCAAAAACAGGGTAGCAATATGTTTCGAAGAACATCCCTCCCCTGGCATCTTCAAAGTGCACTGGTTCACCGGAAAGGATAACTTTATCGTGTTGTTCTTTTCTAACCCTCGTGACTTCTGGAGGGAAATGGTCGTACAGATAGCTTCCGATGAGTTCCTTGACGCTTTTGCCCAACCTCTGGGCCACTACCTCATTCGCCAGAAGAACCGTACCTCCAGTGTCAATGAGCAACAAGGTTTCTCTTGTAGCATTGATCAATGCCTGGAGTATCTCTTCGGTCTCCTTCAATGTTTCTTCCTGCTGCATGTATGTAGTAAGTAATGTTTTCAGATCACCAACCTGCAGGCGCGACTCTGCCAGTTCATGCATCAGTTGTTCTTTCGTCTTGTGTTCGTCCATCATTATCTTAACACTATACACTATTTTCAAGTCCAGGGCCTCTGAAAATTTCCATATTCATAATCGCTCTTTCCGTTTGAAATACAGTATGAAGGAAGTGATGTTCAAGCTAAGGACTTCGGAAGTTATTTGTGCTTCACCCCCACCCACATTTTCCCATCCGAGGGGGAGGCAAAGGTATTGTCATAGTTGTATGAAAAATTGACTCACAGAATGATTATTGACAAGCTTTTACAAAGAGAAAACATGGGGAGGGAGAAAATAGAAATAGAAATGAAGAAACTCACCACCTTCTTTATTCCGGATTCACATAAGTGTATATGTGAATCCGGGTTGAGTGGGCAGCGGCATGTCGGGGATTTTGCAGATGTGGATGGGCTGTGAGATTTGCAGGCCGTAAGCGTACTTAATGTACGCTGGAGGATCGCAAGGCGAAGCAGACCGCCGCAGATCAATATCCCCGACATGCCGCTGACCGTCCAGGAGAAAAGAGCTAAGAATAAGCAAGAAACAGAACAATTACATAACCGATGGAGGGGAGAGGGCTTACGAGCGCAGGGTTTTATAGATAAAGGCGCAGATAAAAAACAGGATATTCAAGAGCACAATTGTAGCCCCTGTGGGCAGGTCCGCAGCAAAAGAGATGCAGATACCAATTACAACAGACAGTACCCCTGCAATAGAGGCAATGAACATGGTAGACCTGAAGCTTCTTGCCATCTGCAGCGCCGTAACAGAGGGTATTATCAGAAGGGCTGATACAAGCATGATCCCCACCATCTTCATAGCAAGAACAACCGTTAATGCGGTGAGGAGTACAAGGATCGAATTGATCCTTTTTGTATTGACTCCCGATGCTTTGGCAGACTCTTCATCAAAAGTCACTGAAAGGAGCTCCTGGTAAAAGAGCAATATCACGGTAATCAGTATGATTGACAGGACAATTGAGGCTATTACCTCTTCAATGCTGATGGACAATATATTCCCGAAGAGATAGCTGAAAAGATCCACATTGAAGCCGCCGGCAATGCTCGCCATCATAACTCCTGCTGCAATCCCGAGGGATGATACAATGCCTATTGCCGCATCCCCATAGATACGGGCTTTTTCTACCAATTTCAGAATACCAAGCGAACTCAGCATCACAATAGGCACTGCCACATAAACAGGAGAAGATTTAAAAAAAAGCCCGACGGCAATGCTGCCGAAGGTGACGTGAGCAAGACCGTCTCCGATGAGCGAAAGACGCCTCAGCACAAGAAAAACCCCGAGCGTTGAGCATAAGATGGCAATGAATGACCCGGCAATGAGCGCCTTCTGGACAAAACCATGATTGAGAAAATCGAGCATATTTATCATATCAATTTCGGATTGTCCCGATTTTATCGTGATTAAGCCCCGGTAATTGCAAGTCATTGACCTGTTTTAATTTATCATTCATAATTCAACACTCATAATTGGTTTATTGTATCGTGTCTGTGACAAATCAAATGCTGTGAATATTCACCAAAATAATTCGCCATATCGGTGGATATGCAAAAAGACTCAAAACTTCCGTAAAAGATGATCTTTTTGTCAAGATAGAGGAGCTTTGATGCATATTTACCGATTGTCCCTGTGTCATGGGTAATAATGATAATCGTTACCTTCTTCTGCTCGTTAAGCTCTTTCAAAAGGCTGAAAAATTTCTCTCTTGTCTCAGGGTCAAGGGCGGTTGTCGGTTCGTCAAGGATGAGCAACTCGGGCTCGCTTACTATTGCCTTTGCAATAAGAGCTCTCTGCTGCTGCCCGCCTGAAAGCTCACCGACAAGCTCATTCTTGATATTCGTAATGTCCATTAATTCCATAGCATTGCCTACTGCCATTTTGTCAGCTTTGCTTAGCCATTTTGGAAGCTTTTTTCTTGAAAGAAGACCCAGTGCAACAATTTCTTTTACTGTAGCGGGAAAGTTGGGATTAAAAGAAACGATCTTCTGCGGCAAATACCCGATTTTATACCAGTCCTGGAAACCGGCAGGGTCATAGCCGAAGAGTTTGACAGTCCCCTTAGTTGGTTTGTAGAATCCGAGAAGCAGCTTTATCAGCGTTGTCTTGCCTGACCCGTTCGGACCGACAAGCCCGATATAACCGCCTTCGCTCAAATCAAATGATAAATCGGTGAGGACATCCACGGCATTATACTGAAAAGACAGCCCATCCACTGATATGACTTCTATTGACATTCAAACCCGCCCTTTAAATTTTACTGACATTCAAGCCCGACCTTTAAGTTTTTCAGATTTTCCTCCATTACGTCAAGGAAAGTTATACCTTTATCCATATCTTCTTTGCTGATATTATGAGCACCGTGAAGTTTCAGCATGGTTGCCCCGGTTTCCCTTGATATAACCTCGGAAACCTTTGGTAATATCAGTTCTTCAAAATATATGTATTTTATATCGTATTGTTTCAGTTTGTTTTTCAATTCGATCAGGCGTTTCGGGGTGGGCTCCGCATCAGGAGACCCGTGATATGCCGCAATATATTGGAGATTATATCTCTTTGCAAGATAGTTAAAGGCAAAATGGCCGCCGTGGACAAAAGTATGCTTTTTACATGTCAAGAAAGCTTCCCGGTATTTTGCATCCATTCCGTTCAGTTTTGCCTTATATGCCAGGGCATTTTTTGTATAATAATCCCTGTTACCTGCATCCTTCTCTATCAGGCTGTCGAGAATGTTATCCACTATCTTTCCGGCATTTGACAGGTCAAGCCATATGTGGGGGTCTATCTTTCCATGCCCGTGCTTATTGTCATGGTCTTTTTCATCTTCTTTTTCCTTGTTTAAAACAATGCCCCTGCTCGTATCAACAACAACGAGCTTCTTGCGGTCTACCCCTTTCAGGATACTCTCAACCCAGGGTTCCATAAATTTACCGGTATATATAAACACGTCGGCATTATTTATTCTCAGCATGTCGCCCGGTTTCGGTTCAAAACTGTGCGGCTCTACACCTGGAGGCAGGAGCAGCGTTACCTGCGCCTTATCGCCGGCAATATTTCTTGTAAAATCATAGAGGGGGAAAAGAGTTGTAACGATATTTAACTTTTTTTGCCCTGTTGGGAGCTGTTCTGTCTTCCTGCAGCTTATCATAGTGAGAGAAAGCGCTAAAATCAGCAAAAAGCTTAAAAAATTCCTGGTTTTCAAAAAACCTTTTGTCATATTGATATCACCTTGTTCTTCAGACATGTATTACAAAACCCGTAAACCTGCAGCAAATGAGATACCACATGACCCTTCAGGGTGCTTTCGACCTCGTCCTCAATTTCCTTCATCCCGCAGAATTGAATATCCTCCACCTTTCTGCAGGAAATACACACGAAATGGTGGTGGTGACCGGCATTATGGCAATAGAAATAGTAGAGTTTGCGGTCAGGGTGGATAACCTTGATAATTATATCTCCCCTTGACAGGTCTTCGAGGTTTCTGTAAACAGTGGGAAGACCGATGTTCTTGAACTTCTCTTTCATCGTGTTCCAGACCTCTTCAGGCCCCAGATACCCCGGCGCTTCCGCCAGTATTTCGAGAATAGCCAGCCGTTTCGGTGTGGCTTTCAGATTCAGCGTTTTCAACTGTGTGATAAAGTCCATGATCTTATTTTATACACAAATGAAACTTATTTTCAATTAAGCATCATATTATGCACTCAAATGCGTGGCAAACATAAGTAATGATGTAGATTGTATAATCATATAAATGATAATAGTTTTTATTCCCACAGAATGCATGGAGTGTCCCATCAGAAAATTTATTAGGAACCAGTTATAAAATGATATTATGCAACATGCTGTTATTATTGATTTATCGACTATTACAGGAAATCCGTGTAAATGTTACACGGATTTCCACAATTGCTTTCACAGTGAGAGCAATTTTTTCCGGCAGTGCCCTGTGAGAGGCAATGCCTTTAATTCTTTTCCCTCTCGCCCACTCCCTTATGGTCGTTCGGGCAGGTAAAATATTGGACCTTGGGACATTGCTCAGGCATCTTTTTAATTGTTTATAAATTCCCCAATATCAAATATTACCTTGCATATTTAAATGATGTGTTTCAATATACAAGGATGATCCAAAGAACCTTCCAGGAGGCTATCATCACTTCCATGAAAAAATATCCGGTTGTCGGCATTCTTGGTCCCAGGCAGGGTGAATTTACCCTATTTCAGGTAATGGAAATGAAGACGCGAAGCACTACCAGGAAAAAGCAGTACAAACTGCCATTGAGGAGGTTAAAAAATGACCCCTGGATCAAAATACGTAAAAATCATTGAGTGGTCAGACACTGATAACTGTTTCATAGGTAGTTGTCCTGAACTTTTCTATGGCGGGTGTCATGGAGACGATGAGCGCGAAGTATTCAACGAACTTTGTGAGATTATAGAGGAAACAATACTGCTCTATAAAGAGGACAACAAACGACTCCCTGTACCGATATCTGGCAAAGAACTTGTGAATAAGTTACAAAAAGTAGCATAACCAATCGCTGGAGCCAATCGGCAACTAAGAGCGTTGCCTCTGGCTCAGCTTGTCGTTAGACAGAACAACAAACCAAACAAAAGGAGGTAGTCAAATGATTCCGGAAAAATTGCTGGAAATTTTGAAACAGGATGGGGTTGTTGCCATTGCGACATTGGGACAGGATGGGCCGCATATGGTCAATACCTGGAATAGCTACGTCAGAATATCATCAGATGGACGATTGTTTATTCCTGCAGGTTACATGAACAAAACAGAAGCTAACGTTGCCTACAACCCCAATGTGCTGATTACGCTGGGAAGCAGCAAGGTTCAGGGCTTGCGTGGGGCTGGTACCGGCTACCTGATCAAGGGAAAGGCGGCCTTTATTACGTCCGGACCTGATTTTGATTTCATGAAGGCAAAGTTCAGTTGGCTGCGAGCCACCTTGGCCATTACTATCGATTCTGCTACTCAAACTTTGTGAAGGTGAACAAAAGTAAGATGAAAGGGGACATTCTTTAAGAAGTAAATAACATCAGGAGTTTCTTACTTTCTTAGGAATATCCCCTTCGTTTTCCCTGAAAAGAATATTGACTGACATATTTAAAGTACGTTATAATGTACGTTATTTATGTGAGGTGCCATATGAAAAGAGTTAGAGTCAATGAAGATATTAGACCAATGTCGGAGTTTCGCACCAGTATTGCTTCCTTCCTTAAACAAGTACACGACACAAAACGCCCCATGATCATTACACAACACGGCAAAGGAGTAGCTGTTCTGCTCGATGCAGGCGAATATGAGGCAATGCAGGAGAGAATAGAGTTGCTCCAGGACATACAGATATCCATCGGTCAGATTGAAACCGACCAGGGAGTAGACCATGACCAGGCCAAAAGAACTGTATTGGACCGTATCAGGAAATGAGGATTATCTGGTCTCCTCTCGCAATAGACAGGGTCTCAGAGATCGCCACATACATAGCTCAAGAGAATCCCGCTGCCGCAGAAAAGTGGGTAGACACGGTTTTTCGGAAGGTGGAAGATCTACAGGACTTTCCTGAAAGCGGCAGGGTCGTACCTGAAACCGAAAACAAAGCTATAAGAGAGCTGATATACGGAAACTACCGACTGATTTACCGGCTTGAAGAGAAGAGGATTTCAGTGCTCACTGTTCGGCACGGAAAGCAGATCTTGCCGGTTGATGAAATTACGGTATAACCCATCGTTGCACCCGACCTGCTTAAACGCAGGCGTACTGCCTGTATGTCGAGGAATGTGACGACGAGATAGCGAAGTTATATTATTGAAGGCGAATTGGTATGAAAAAAGCTTGACATGTTATTGAAATAGCAGGACAATAGAAATAAAAAAGGGTGGGCATCA
Source organism: Pseudomonadota bacterium (assembly GCA_026388275.1). Lineage (NCBI taxonomy): Bacteria > Pseudomonadati > Pseudomonadota > Pseudomonadota bacterium. The sequence goes on along the minus strand of JAPLKB010000025.1, from coordinate 39,154 downwards.
GGGGCAGGGGGGATCATTAAAGATTTTCTATCATTCTCTTGCAACTCACCTATAGGATACAAACTACGATATAAAAACCGTCCAGAAACTTTTGGATCATGCCAATGTTTCAACAACAATGATTTACACCAACGTATTGAATAAAACGGGGCTTAGCGTTAAAAGACCCCTGGATGGATAAGAGATATTCAAGGCTGCCGTATATCCCGACTATGACGGGGGACATACGGCTTCGGTGGAGGAATATTGGGATATACAGCCGTAGAGATGTATAGTTAATTGTTATGACCAGAAACGGCAAAAAGGAGAGACGATATGCAATTCAAACAAATTGAAACAATAGCCATCAAAATCCTTCAAGACGCAGATGAGAAGTTTCTATTTCCTTATCAAATCTTCAATCGGATAAGAACACGGGACCCGGTACTAGGAAAGAAAATCGAAACCGCTTATGCCACAAAATCAGGCAAGCCGATAATGGGTGAAGGGGCTGGTATTTACTACTCTGCTGCTTCCTTTGTTGCAAAAGCCTTAAACAAGTTCAAGGATGCACACCCTGAAATCAAAAAGGAATGGTTCGATTCTAACGACATCGAAGTTCAAGGCATAGTGCCGGGCAACAAAGAGGCAACTTCAATTTGGGCATGGAAAGACTGAGAGAAGAAAAGAGGAAGTCATAACAAGGCGTTGGAGCGGATCGCCCAAAAATAGGGCTCCCGCTTAACTTTTTGTTATACGCCCATGAAACAATACCAAATAGGAGGTGTTGAAATTGAGCAACCTGAAATACGTCAAGCCTGAAAGGATTTCCATCAAGGGTCACTCTGAATTAAATGAGCGTTGGCTGCAGGAGCGAATTGCCGAGGACCCATCCCTTCTTGGGCTTGGTGATCTCATCCTGAAGGACAAAGAAAGAATTCATCACCAAGGCGGTCGTCTGGATCTTTTGTGCCAGGACGCAGAAACAAACAGGCGCTACGAGATTGAAATCCAGCTTGGGAAGTCAGATGAGTCGCATATCATTCGGACAATCGAGTATTGGGATATCGAAAGGAAACGCTACCCACAATACGAGCATACCGCAGTTCTGGTGGCAGAGGAAATCACAGGCCGCTTTCTAAATGTCATTGGGCTCTTTAACGGCTTCATCCCACTCGTCGCCATCCAGATACAGGCATTCCGGCTTGGCGATCAAGTCTCGCTTGTATTTACAACCGTCCTGAATGAAATGCGCCTGGGTCTGGTCGATGAAGACGAAGAAAGCCAGGAAGCAACAGACAGAACATACTGGGAAAAGCGCGGAACGAAAGGCACGTTGGAGATTACAGACTCATTGTTGAGCTTGGTGAACGAGTTCGCGCCAGATCTAACACTCAAGTACAACAAGTTTTATATCGGCCTAGCCACAAAAAACGGTCAGCCGAACAACTTTGTTATCTTCCGCCCTAAGAAGGGCTGGGTAAGGTTTGAACCACGCCTTGATCGTTCAGAAGAAATACAATCCAAGCTGGAAGAAGCTGGTATTGATGTCATGGAGTATGACAGCCGGTGGGGTCGTTACCGTATCCGTCTTGGAAAAGGAGATGTCAAGAAACACGAACCACTCCTCCGCGAACTAATGAAAATGGCTTACGGTGATGCCGGTGAATAAAGGTATAACCATACCATCCAGCGAATGGGCATAAAGCAGGCCTCTCGCTGATGGCTATGTTGTGAAGGAGAGAACATGAAAGCACCGTGGATGGATGGACCAAGTGAACTATTGCAGCATGCCCTTGATCATATGATGCTAGGGCGCGATTTTGATAATCGCATTGCGATGGTCAGCACTGACAATGCTGTGGAACTTACGATAAAGACGTTTCTTGGTCTACCAAAGCGGGGTCAGACCAAGTCAGGTCCGGGAAGAAAAGAGCTGGAGGACGCAGGGGAGTCTTTCCCAGATCTCCTTAATCTCTTGGAAAAGTATGCCTCAGATCGCATAGTGGGGCTCAGCCTTAACGATATCGAATGGTATCATCGTTTACGCAATCAACTTTACCATTCAGGCAATGGTATCACGGTTGAAAAGAAAAAGGTCGAGACATATCTCGAATTAGCCATAACTCTTTTTGTGAGTTTGTTCGATGAAATGCCGGAGCTATCTCACACCGGAGCCATAAGAACCAGTACCGGTGAGTTCCTCGATCTGTGGGTTCAGTTTGAGCGAGAGCTTAGGAATAGACTTCCGGAGAAGACCGGACCGGCCTACTACTGGAAGCGTGATTTTCTTAAAGAACTTTCGCCTGAAACAGAGATTCTTTATTCATCTGTATCTCAGTTTCGAAATGAGGTTGTTCATGGATTGAGTGAACCCGGTGTCACAGAGCTGCAGGAAGCTACTGCTGCCTTACGGAAGCTTTTGGATCGGGTGAAAACACTGCCGAACAAATAGCTGCACCGGACGTGGCAAAACAGTGAGCCACGCTGGTGAGCATCATATTCGGCCGCAAACAAAAGGAGGATAAGATATGCCAGAACCTGAAAAGAAAAGTTATCCCATGATTGCTGGGAAGGTGTGGTGGGGTCTAGGAGAACGGTTCAAACGAACTATCCCCGCTACAGTATCGTCGTCGTATATCGCGTCAGTGCTCAGCATGTCGGATGTTTCCGCGAGGAACAATGTCCTTCCCGCTCTGCGCGGCACCGGACTGATCGACGACACTGGTAAACCAACCGACCTTGCCGTGAAGTGGCGAGATGATGTGCACTACAAGGAGGCATGTGGCACCATTATCAAAGACGCGTACCCACAGGAGCTGATCGATCTTGGCGCGGACAGCAAGCATGAGGTTCAACGTTGGTTTGCAACCCATTGTCGCGTTGGCGCAAGTGCGGCCGGCAAGATGGCAGCGTTGTACTTGTTGTTGCAGGAAGCCGACCCTTCTAAGGCAAATGGGCCAAGCGAGGGAGAATTAAAGCCACATAAAAGCGTCACGGGGTCGGCAAAGCCCAAGGTAGACGTGATTGAGAAGGCTCGAAAGCAGCCCCCTGAGAGTCAGAACCAACAGGACAAGAAAGTTGAGGGAGGACAGGCGCCGCAAATCCATTTTGACATTCAGATTCACATCTCTCCGGAATCGACACCAGAGCAGATAGAAGCCATTTTTGCCTCCATGGCCAAACATCTAAAAGACCTGCGATAGCGACGTAGAAAATGGACGAAAGCTCATATGCCAAAATAGCGCTTGCAACGGCACGTCGTCTTCAAGCGGCAGCTGCATCGCTCCATCGGCAGTTGGCATCGGAGGTCACAGCGCCCACAGACCAGCCAGTCCTACCGCATTCACTATTCCAAGGAACGCGTGGCTACATCGAAAAAATTGTCTTCCAAATAAACCGTAGCTACACAGGTACTTCCTATGATGCTTGTGCGGTCATGATTCGACGTTTAATGGAGGTCCTAATCATCGAAGCCTTTGAACATAGCGCCCTTGCAGCCAAAATCCTCGACGCGAACGGGAACTATTCCCGTTTAGAAGACTTGGTCAGGTGCACCCTCGCAGAAAATTCATGGACACTTGGGCGAAACACGAAGACAGCACTATCGAAATTGAAAACCATTGGGGACCAGTCGGCACACAGCCGGAGATATAATGCCCGGAAGGAGTACATTGACGACATTATCGTGGATCTCCGAGTGTCTGCCGAGGAGTTCCTGTATCTGGCCGGTTTAAAGACCTAGCTGAGGAGGCCGAACAACCGGTTGAAGATGGATCGGCAAATCCGCTTCGCTCCTTTGCCGCCCACTTAACCGCGGCGTTAGGGCAGGAGACTACGTATGAGGAACTGGGAAGACTGCATAGTTTCTTATTTCGATCTGATTGGTATCAGTAGACTGATTAAACCCGGGAATAGCAAGGCTACCGATCTTATGCGGCAACTCCACGTCTTGGTCTACAAAAGCATAAATATGGATATGCCGGCCCACCGACACGCTTATGCATGGAATGACTCCGCTATGTTTCTTGCCTTTCCAAAGAATGACGGCGGCTACGAGACCATAATGCGGGAACTTAATGCAGTCAAACCTCGAATTGATGAAATCTGCCATAGTTATGCCATTTGCGTGAAAGGCCAACCCATACCGGAACCACCATGTACTTATGGTACGGAGGTAGGCGGTCAGTCAAAATTCATTTTCTTTAAAGCATCCGGTTACGCTTTCAAGAATTGTTTCACGGTGGAGGAGCAACTGAAGAAACACAGAATGGATTGGTACATCGATAGCTGGATTACGCGAAAGATTCGGAACTTCCCAAACTTCCCGAAAGCTAAACCGCACAAGGTAGCCATGCTACCCACTAATAGGAAGCGCGATATCTATGTGCTTAAGGGACAAATATGGGAATAGCTGTAACAAGTAGGTGAACCGGACGTGGCAATAAAACGCGCCACGCCGTTTACCACCGTGCTAGGGTTATTAGAGGTAACAGATATATGGGCTATACAGCAATCATAATTAGTACCTCAGCACTAGCCTTTACTGTTTTCAGCTTTTGGTGGATGAACTGGCGAAAAGGAAAAATCTGCCTCGGATCGAACTTAAGAAGCTATGCTGCATGTGCAAGCCAAAACAGACTACTTATCGAGCTGCCTTTGATTTTCTTCAATACCGGGGCAGTCCCTCTGGTTGTAGAAAACCTGAGATTACACTTTCCAAAGATCACTGAAGAAAACAAGTATCTATTTTTTAATGCCACCGTTGCCAAACTTGGTACTGTTGAGGATAGAGGTTTTGCAAAACCTTTTTCAATTCGTGGCGGAGATGTCATGGAGCTGATTTGCGAATTTCAAAACACCTCGACATCATTTAGATTTGAAGAAGGTGAGCATGAATTTAAGATTCAGGCGCTACTAGGACATAAAAAACAATGGATAACCCTAAGGGAATATACAATTAATGCTCACGGAAATGAGTTAGAAACTTTGAATGCGAGACTAATCACGCATGACAACCAGAAAATGCAACGCTAACCACCGTATCAACCCGGACTGGAGCCGGTTATGCGGAGCGTTGGGAGGTATAAAATGTTGGAAAAGGCAGTACTGGAAAAGTTGTTTATAGATCATGGATTTCCTGATTTCAAATGGATTGAAGCGAAAGATATCGTGGTGTCGCAATGGGTGCGATTCAGATGTATGTTTGGTTGTCCAGCTTACGGCAAGAGAGGAACGTGTCCTCCCAATGTCCCATCTATTGATGAGTGCAGGCAGATGATTTCAGAATATACTCAGGGGGCGGTGTTTCATTTTAAAAAAGAACTGGAGAAACCTGATGACAGGAAAGCGTGGAGTAAAGGAGTTGTCTTGAAGCTCATGGAACTCGAAAGAGAAGTATTCCTTTCCGGCTACTACAAAACATTTCTTATCTCGTTTGATGCATGCGGTCTTTGTGAGACCTGCGACGCTGATCGTACGAAATGTAAGAACCCTAAAATTGCCCGGCCGGGCGCCGACGCCATGGGTATAGACGTGTATGCAACCGCCCGCAGTATAGGTTATCCTATTCAGGTTTTAAAAAACTATGACGAAGCCATGAATAGATACGCTTTTTTGTTGATTGAGTAGAACTGGACGAGACGGGGACACCGTTCAATATTTCAATTAAACCCATATTTTCCATTAGGATCGACAACGATGTCGGGTTGTCCCCGGCAAACACGCTCATTGCGCTCCGGCGGCTTCAAATACCGGGGCTTGCGTCGCCCCCTCCACCAGCAGAGCTGTCGGAGCCTCCCCTTCTCGCCCACGGTGTGGGCTGGTTTATGCTCGCGTTCGGCTTCGGAACTTCTGCTTATGCAGAAGACCCAGCTTCCTTGCCTCACGACGGTTTGCTCAGGACAGCCCGACATCATTGTCAATGACATATCTGGGTTAAACGGATGGCAGGAAGTAGAATGAAAAGTCATAAATCTTCAAAAATGAGACTTTTCAGACACTGTGTCTGAAACATTTTTAGAAACTGTTGCTAAAAAACTTAATATCCCTGAAAAGCCAATACAGGCTTTGGTTTGGACAATTAAGTATATTTTGCATTCACTGTGAATGCAAATATGGAAACCTATTTTTAAATTGTATTTTATGGAGTACAGAAAGGCAAAAAAGAAGGTTCTTAAAAACAGCTGGTGAACCTTCCCGCAGCAAAGCTGCGGGGTATCACCGGAAAGAGGCTCATATCCCCCTCACCCTGCCCTCTCCCCCGGAGGGGCGAGGGCAGGTAGTAACCCTGCAGGAAGCTGCAGGGCAAGTAGTAACCCTGCAGGAAGCTGCAGGGAATCATTTGGATTGAAAGTTGAGAAAAGAATAAAGACAAAAAATAAAATAGAAGATATAATAAAACAAAAACATGGAAGCGCCGATAGAGGCAAAAAGTAGTTTCAACGCTGGAGTTAATCGGCGGAAAGAGGCGCTCCGCCTCTGTCTCAGCTTTTTGTTAACACTAAAACGAAAGGATATAACAACATGAAACAATGGTATGAAGAATTATTTGAAAACTACGGAATTAAATATGATAACGAGTGCTACACACAGGGCACCATTGGTGAATGCGACTTTATTGAAAAAGAGATCAATTATGATAAAAGCCTAAGGATACTGGATATCGGGTGCGGAACAGGCAGGCATGTAATTGAGCTGACAAAAAGAGGCTATACCGTTATGGGGATCGATCTTTCAGATTCGCAATTAGAACGGGCAAGATAAAAGGCATCAATGCATAATCTGCAGATTCTTTTTCAAAAGAATGATGCCAGGAGTCTCTCATTCTTACATGAATTTGACCTGGTCATCATGCTGTGTGAAGGAGGATTTTCACTGATGGAGACCGACGAAATGAATTATCAGATTCTCCGGAATGCCTCCAACGCCCTAAAGCCGAAAGGGAAACTGATATTTACTACCCTGAATGCGTTATTTCCCCTGTTCCATTCTGTCAAAGATTTCTTTGATTCAAGCACAAAAGAGGGGAACGCAAAATGCGGCGACATTTCATTTGATCTGATGACCTTCCGGGAACACAACACTGTAAATACCGAAGATGATCTTGGAAACAAAAAAGAACTCCAGTGCAACGTAAGGTATTATATACCATCAGAAATAACCTGGTTGTTAAAGACCCTTGATTTCAATAAAATGGATATTTGCGGTGCGAAGCTTGGTGCTTTTAGTCGGGATGACAAATTATCGACTGAAGATTTTGAAATGTTAGTAATCGCAGAGAAATGATTGCGAAATGTTAACCAAGCACTGAACCTGATTGCAGCTTTTCGGGCCACTCCGGGTCGGCTTTGCGTTGAGCTATAGCAAGGAGATGAATGCATGATAAAATTTGTTTTTTGTGCAAAGCGCCATCCTGGTATGACACGGGCTGAAATTCAAGATTATTGGCTAAATCATCATGGCCCCTTATTCAAGAAGTTCGCAGACAACTATAGGGCAGTACGTTACGTGCAGAGCCATACTATAGATTCACCGCCTTCTTTATCCCGGATTCACATAAACGTATATGTGAATCCGTGTTGAGTGGGCAGCGGCATGTCGGGGATGTTGCAGATGTGGATGGGCTGTGAGATTTGCAGGCCGCAGGCGTACTCAATGTACGTCGGAGGATCGCAAGGCGAAGCAGACCGCCGCAGATCAATATCCCCGAACATGCCGCTGACCGACCAAGATAAAAGGGCTAAAGCTGCTCAAGAATCATAGCAGATAACTTTTGACAATACCATCTCAGGAGGGAGCAGATGTTAACAGGGATCAATTCCAAAATCACAGAAATAACCCAGGTTGACAAGGAGATTCTCGATAAGCAAAGAGCCAGAAAAGAGGACTTTGAGTATTGGGGAGCCACGCCTGACCAGGCCAGGAAGGCGGCTGTCGGAAAGGTAAAAGGCCTCGTTGACAAGAGACAGACCATAGAGGAAGCGGTCGGGAAGTACGTGAAAGACGGCATGAACATTGGCATCGGCGGTTTCGTCAACACCCGTGTTCCAACTGCAATCATCTGGAATATTGTGAAAAAGGGAGCCAGGGACCTGACACTCTCCTTTCAGTCGAATTCCATCTGTTGTGAGTGGCTGGCCGGCGCAATGATCGTGAATCCCGATCATCTTTCAGTCAGGAGGGCAGAACTCGCCTGGTGGGGATATGAAATCATCGGCATAGCGCCGCTTTTGAGGCATCTGGCAGGCAATGGCCTGATTGAGCTGGATGATTATACCAACTACGGCATGTCCGCAAGGTTCAGGGCCGGTGCCATGGGTGTCCCGTTTCTGCCGGTGCGGGATCATGGCGGTTCCGATATGGAACTGGTGAACCGCGGCGTTATGATCAAGTGCCCCTTCACCGGAGACAACACGTATCTTGTCCCTGCCTGTCACCCGGATGTCGGCATTGTCCACGTGAGCGCAGCCGACATGTACGGCAATGCCCGCATATTCGGAGCACTGTGCACGTGCCCGGAGATCGCCATGGCCTCTGTCCATACAATCCTGAGCGCCGAGGTCATCATCGACAACATGACTATTCGGAAATATCCCAACCTGACAGAGATCCCCTATCCGGTGGTGGATGCCGTGTGTGATCAGCCTTTCGGCGCCTATCCGGGCGCAGTCTACGGCTCATACTGGTTTGACATGGAGCATTTCCTCATGTTCCGGAGCATCTGTGATAATTTCCGCAAGACTGGCAACAAGGACGGGCTCAAGAAATACTACGACGATTACTTCTTCAACTGCGATACCTGGGATGATTTCATCGCAAAGGTCGTTCCTCATAAGAAACTCATCCAGTTGATGAAGATGGACGGCGGTCAGCCGATAGTCCTCTGATGATGAATCCGGCGCTCTTGCGCTTATAAATCAGACAGGGGTACTTCAGTTACATGAAAAATGATGTATAGAACGAGTGTAGATAAGCTTATACATGGAGAAATCAGGGGTGAGGGGGAAAATGGAATGAAAATGAAGAAATTCGCCCCCTTCTTTATTCCGGGTTCACATAAACGTATATGTGAATCCGGGTTGAGTGGGCAGCGGCATGGAAGAAATGCTTCAGATGTGGATGAGATGCAAGCCTTGCTGACCGAAGACTATACTTTACGTATGTTGGAGGGCGCAAGGAGAAGCAGATCGCCGCAGATGGACATTTCAATCATGCCGCTGACCGACCAAGAGAAAAGAACCATAAGGCAGATAAGCTGCTAAAGAATAAGAACAATATGATGAAAACTTTTGACATAACCCAGACAGATTAAGGAGGCCAGGAATATGGCAGCAACAGATGATATCAATCCCTATGAGATGATTGCTTATACAGGATCAAGGGTACTTGAAGACCAGACGATTGTATTTGTCGGCACGGGTCTACCCATTATTGCTTCAATGCATGCACAGATGACGCACGCTCCCAATATAAATCTAATCTTCGAAGCAGGCTCACTCGCTTCCATCCTTGATCAGGGTATGCCTATGTCCGTGGGTGACACGCGGGCCTTCCGTAATGCCGTGTATGCAAAAGGATTATGCGCTGTCTTTGATCTGACCCAGAGGGGCTATGCGGACTATGCATTTATCGGCGGGGCGCAGATTGATATGTACGGCAATCTGTGTTCCACCTACGAAGGAGGCACCTATGCCAGGCCCAGGGTCCGGTTTCCCGGTAGCGGCGGAGCGGGCGCCATGGCGGCCAACTGCGAGAAGACCATCGCTATCATGGTCCTCGAAAAAAGAAGGTTCGTAAAGAAGGTGGATTTTATCACCAGCATCGGGTTCGGCGACGGGTCGCCTGATTACCGAAAGAAGGCAGGCGTCATGGGATCAGGACCTTATCGGGTAATTACGGACCAGGCACTGTTCGGCTATGATCGCGACAGCAGGAGGATGATGCTGCTGGAATACCTCCCCGGCAAAAGCCCCGAGACTATTCAGGACCTGGTGGATTTTGAGCTTATGATTTCCCCGGATGTAAAGGAAATGGCACTTCCCACTGACCACGATCTCATGCTCTTAAGAACTAAATGCGACCCTGACGGTTTTTTTCTAAAAAGAAAGATTGTCGATGAATAAAAGTATCGGAAACAAGAGGTGACAGAAACAGGCACCGCCGGCTGACTGCTGATGTCAGCTCTTGACAGGAGAAAGATATAGTGATTTGTAAAAAGAATCATATATGCCCGGTAGCAATAGCAGGCAGCCTCGACAATAGAATTCGAAGATGGCTACAAAACCCTCGCAAAATACTTGGACCCTATATTAAAGAAGGAATGACAGTCCTGGATGTAGGTTGCGGCCCAGGTTTTTTCTCTATTGAACTGGCTCAAATGGTTGGCAAATCAGGCAGAGTTATTGCTTCGGATCTGCAGGAAGGGATGCTTCAAAAACTAAGAGAGAAAATTCAGGGAACAGAGCTTGAAGAACGCATCACACTGCATAAGTGCGAAAAGAACAAGTTGGGCTTGTCAGAGAGTGTAGATTTTATTTTAGCATTCTATATGGTTCACGAAATCCCAAATCAGGAAGATTTTTTCAATGAGATAAAATCAATACTTAAGCTGAATGGAAAAATTCTTGTAGTTGAACCGCCGCTCCATACCTCAAAGACGGCATTTGAAGAGACTATCAGAAAAGCCCGGAGCGCCGGTTTTGCGGCTGATGAAAGGCCGAAAATATTTCTTAATAAGGCAGTGATTTTGAAAAAGGGATAAAAAATTCAATGCAGCGGAACGGCCTGAAGTCGGGCCTCGCGCTATTTTTTGTGTTTATCCTGGATATGTCATTGGCAGCGGTGTCGGGTTGTCCTTGGCAAACCGTCGAGAGGCGAGGAAGCTTGGTCTTCTGCGTAAGCAGAAGTTCCGAAGCCGAACGCGAGCGAATGAAGCCGCAGGAGCGTAATGAGCGTGTTTGCCGGGGACAACCTGACACCGTTACTTATCCTAACGGAAAATATGGGTTTATGACATTTTATAAGAGGGTAATCAGATGACAATCGAAGAACGTTACAGAGAAAGATACAAATCAGGGGACACTCCCTGGGACCTCGGTCAGCCGGATTTCAATCTTATTGAAGTTGTGAACGAAAAACCTATTCTGAGCTGCAAGGTCTTAGATATTGGCTGCGGAACCGGAGACAATTCCGTATGGCTTGCCCAAAACCGCTTTCAGGTTATTAGTACTGATACTTCGGACATTGCTCTTGAAAAGGCAAGAGAAAAAGCCTCTAAAGCTAACGTTGAATGCAATTTCATGCTTGTTGATTTTCTTGAGAACAAAATCGAAGGTGCTCCTTTTGGTTTTGTATTTGACAGAGGCTGTTTTCACTTATTCAGTTCTGAAAATGATCGAAGGAGGTTTGCCCAAAATGTCGCTGCTCATTTGGAAGAAACCGGGCTGTGGCTGACAATCGTCGGCAATGCTGATGAGGTACGCCAGAGTCCTGGTCCGCCTCAACGGACTGCAGGAGACATAGTCATGGCAGTGGAGCCTTATTTTGAGGTTCTTTCACTTACATCCAGCCGTTTCGGATCTAATCGTCCCAATCCACCCAGAGCCTGGAGATGCCTGATGCAGAAACGGCATGTCACATAAATGCGTTGGTAGGTAAGGGGATGCTCTTAAGAAAATAAAGGTTCTTTTCCGCATTGAGTGGGTAATGTCCCTCTCCCTTGAGGGGAGGCGGCAATAAGGACAGTGCTTCCAGTTGCCTCTCCCTTGAGGGGAGAGGGTAGGGTGAGGGTGAATAAATCAATGACAAAAGGGTTAACGCACCTTGCAAAAGGTCTCAGAAAAAGATCGACTGATGTGGAACGACTATTATGGAGCCGTTTACGGACAGGCCGATTTGAAGGCCTGAAGTTTAGACGTCAGCACTCTATCGGACACTATATCGTAGACTTTGTTTGCCTTGAAAGAAAGCTGATTATTGAATTGGATGGTGGTCAACATGCTTTGCCTGATACGGTTCCAAAAGACAGACAACGAGATGTTTGGCTTGAAAAAGAGGGCTACACTGTAATGCGTTTTTGGGATAATGAAGTTTTAATGAATACAAACGGAGTTCTTGAGACAATCCAGGAGAGGCTTTACAGGACACCCTCCCCTCAATCCCCTCCCCTCAAGGGAGGGGAAGTAATTACCCACACATAAACGGTTTTGTCATGGTTGAGCAGGTGAAATCCATAGATTATCAAGCACGTAAGGCCAAGTTCATTGGAAAGGCATCGGATGAGGTAATCGACATGGTGCTTTCCATACTTGATGCTTGCATTTTTTGAAGGCCGAATAAATTGATGCAGCAAATCCGTAAAAAATCGTCTCGTTGGTCTCTATGTAACAGTAAAGAGAGTAAAGCAGGTAATTCCAATTTTAAATCAAGGCGCTATCATCGTTGGCTTCGTCATCAGATCCTCGACGTACTGCTATCGTACGCCTACGTCCGGGTACCCGCTTGCGGGTGTTCCCTTGCCGCCTTGATTGCCCCGCAAGTTGAAGCGTGGTAAGTCATTGCATCCTTGATTTAGAATTGGAATAAGACAAAAACCCTATCTTTCAGAGGGATACCTGCCTGCCCAGTCGGGGAACCCTTTAAGATATATTTGAATATTGGTATATCCGAGTTTTTTGGCTGCGACCGCAGCCTTTTTGCTTATTAAATTTCAACTGGACCCGCTGCAATAAAACACAATGGGAAAAGCTTTATCTTTAGGCAGCAGTTCATCGAGATGTCTGAATTGTTCCTGGGGTATATTGACTGCTCCCGGTATGCGGACTTCTCTGTATTCGTACTCGCTCCTGGTATCCACTAAAAGGAAGGGGACTTTTTTATCCATCATCTTTTTCAGCTCTTCCGCTTTTATTTCGTTGAAATCATTGGTAAATTCACATGAGGCAACAAAGAATATCGTCAATATAAAAAACAACGATATGAAAATCTTAAAAAAACTGAATCCTTTCGAATCGTGTTTTTGGCGATCCGTAAAAATCTGCGATGGAAAAATATTCTTCATCATTTTTTCTTAAATATCTCCCTTATTTTATGCTTTGCCTCATCAATCTGACTGTCGCTCAGGCCCATACCCTGCGGTGTTGAATCAGGTTTGTTTTCGATACTGTAAATCCTTTCTGCCAATCCTGCCTGTATCTTCATACCGGGTGGAAGTTCCGGCACTATACCTATGGCTTCCTTCACATCATCCGGGAATTTGCCGGGATCTGCTGTCTCGTAAATCACGGAAGGCTTATCGTGCCGGCCCTGTAAAAATATCTCAAGCGTTCTCCAACCCACTGCACCGTGGGGATCAAGAACAACGTGATGCCTGTCATAAACATTCTTCATTGTCACATAGTGCTGGGGGTTGTTTATGCCGATGGAAAATATATCCCTCCTCATTTGATCCATATCCGGCATCCTGTCAATGATGCCAGGCCTTATTACCTGTCCGGTTTCGGGGTCCCTTTCATCATACATGTGTCCCCCGTAGAAATCTATTAATCTCGCAAGGTTGCTCGGGTGCGACACTATCATGGCAGAGGAGGGCGCTTTTATCGACGGTCTTATTATATATTGACCGCTTTCAAGGAAATCAGGAAACTCGGTATTCTCGTTTACCCCGCAGATGATCTTTGTTACAGGAAGCCCCATCTGTTTTGCAACAACAGTTCCCATCATATCCCCGAAATTCCCTGACGGTACGCTTGCGACAAACCCTTCATTATCTTCGGGAATCCTTGAATATGCAAAAAAGGGATACACTGCCTGGGGCAGAAGCCTTCCGAGGCTTATTGAATTTGCAGAGGTAAATCTCTCAGAGTCTCCAAAAACTTCCTGAGCTAAATCTTTATCACCGAGAATATGCTTTGCCAGGGACTGACACACATCAAAATCTCCATCCACTTCAAAAGCATATATGTTATAGCCCAGTGTGGTCATCTGCCTTCTCTGACCGTCGCTGATTGACCCTTTTGGATAAAACACAATATTATCAATGCGTTCAAGGCCATATAGTGCATCAGCCACTGCACCGCCTGTATCGCCGCTCGTTGCAACGACAACCACCCTCTTTAAATTCTTTTTACCGAGGAAATAATTGAGCATCCTTCCGAAAAAGCGTGCTGCATAATCCTTAAAAGAGTATGTAGGGCCCTGTGTCAGCCACATAATAAATGTCCTGTCAAAAATGTGCTGGACATTGGTCGGGATTTTATCAGCCCGGTAGGCATCGTCGAGAATTGTCTTTAATGCATCTGCCGGTATTTCAGAGGCAAGGTACAGGCTCAACACTTCAAAGGCTATTTCGGCATAAGACATATCCTTCATGCTGCTTATTATTTCAGGAGAGACAAGAGGAATCTCCTCTCGCGGGATCATGTACAGGCCATAATTAGAGGCCATGCCTTTCAGGAGCGCTTCTTCAAAGTTGGCTCTGTCATTGTGATCATTGGTATTATAATATGTAACAGGTTTCATAACAGACTTTAGCATAACAGAATGTCTCCTGTATTTTCAACTGAATGCTTGACGGGTTTTTCTCAATTTTCCCATTAGTGTAACAGGATTACTTTTTTGTTTACTTTTCTTTTTGAGTTTCTTATGGATTATCAAACTGGATTGATGTTATCACCCATTGTCTTTCTTTTAATTTTTCCAATCTGACATGTGTGTCTTTGTCCGGCTCGGCTGTAGCAACTTCATCTTCAATATGTATCGGGACAGTAAAAACATTCCATTCTCTTACATCGGCAAAAATACTTTTCTTATCAGCTGATTTTATTTCACGTAAGATTCTTGTTTTGAGCTCTTCTTTGCTTGCACCTTTTTTTATCTGTCCTGATAAATTGCTTATAACGCTGTTCATATCTAAAAATTCTTCAGCAGTTTCAACACTTTTAAATATAATGGCCTTTTTGAACTGAATAAGAGCGTATCGGGGTGTTGCTTGAAAGTAATAGTATCCTGCATATAAAGCAAGTGCAATTAAAATATATATTGTAACTCCCCCTTTTTCATTTCCCATAACTGTGTATCGCATTATATATCCTCCCTCTCGATCAAATCATCCTGGAACTGTTATTATTAACTTCAAGTGCCAGTACCTCTGGAAGGCGTTTATCACCCGTATGTTTTCCTTCTGCGCTTAGTGTATTCATCGTTATTCATTTTCTCATCAATACTGTTTATGATCAATGATGAACATCACATAAATCAAATACATATTCCATATTTAACAGTGTTATAATCCCATTATCATGTGCTTGACTAATGTTGTCAAGGCAAAAGATGTTCGGACTGCTGCATAAATAAGATTTGCAAACTGTAAATCTTTATCTTGACTTATACCTATGAGAAAATGATATGTAATAATTGTACATGCATTAAATTAAACAATCGTTACTGAAAATACTCTAAATAAGGAGTCGCCATGAAAACAATAAAGATCATGCCTTGTCTTGATATGAAGAACGGAAGGGTTGTAAAGGGCGTCCATTTTGTCGATATAAAAGACGCCGGCGACCCGGTGGAAAATGCCGCATTTTATGAAAAAGAAGGCGCTGATGAGCTTGCCATGCTCGACATTGCTGCAACGCTTGAAAATCGCAAGACCCGCCTGGATTGGGTAAAACAGGTATCTTCAGTGATAACCATTCCGTTAACAGTAGGCGGCGGGATAGGAAGCCTTGAAGACATTGAACTGACTCTTAAAGCCGGGGCATCAAAGGTGTCGATGAACAGCGCTGCCGTTCTGAACCCTGAGCTTATTAGAGAGGCAGCAAAAAAGTTCGGCTCCGAAACTATCACTGTTGCTGTTGATGCAAGAAGGAATAAGGCAATGCCTTCAGGCTTCGAGCTTGTCGTATCCGGCGGAACAAAACCTGTGGGCAAGGACGCGATCCAATGGGCGAAACAATGCCAGGAGCTGGGCGCAGGAGTTGTTCTACCGACAAGTATGGACGGTGACGGAACACTTGCAGGGTACGATCTTGAATTTACAAAGGCTGTATCGGATGTTGTGACCGTACCGGTAGTTGCTTCAGGCGGAGCAGGGACATTAGAACACTTTTACGAAGGCGCAACAAAAGGCGGCGCTGATGTGCTCCTCGCTGCATCGGTTTTTCACTTCAGGACATTCAGTATCCGGCAGGTAAAGGAGTATCTGAAGGGCAAAGGACTGCAAGTAATATTGTAATCGGTTAGAGAGTTGAGAAAATGCAGTCTTTACGTTTTAACTGCGAAATGAACTGCGAATACATAAATGATAAGGATGCAAGGAGGATGTAATGTTGACAGATGAGCAGCTCAATAAATATGCAGACGTGCTTCTCTGGGGATTGAAGACTGCACGGAAGGGCAGATTCAAAAAGGGCGATATTATCCTTATTCAGTACGAACGCCCGGCGGTCAGGCTTGCCGAGATACTTTACGGTAAAATACTTGATATGGGTATGAACCCGGTTCAGCGTATAAACGGCACATATATAATTGAGCAAACATTCTATCAAAAGGCAAGCGACAAACAACTTGTATTTATAACACCCGGCGATATGGAGCTGTATAAGAATCTCCACGGAAGGATTTTTTTGCGTGCCCCTGAGTCGCTCACACACTTAAAAGACATAGACTCTGCCAGAATCGGCAAAGTACTTGTTTCAAGAAAACCGCTCAGAGAAATCCTCGACAGGCTTGAGGAGCAGGGGCTCCACGGATGGACGCTTTGTACATTTCCCACGGACGAGCTTGCAAGGCAGGCAAAGACAACAACTGAAGCATACACTTCTCAGATTTTAAAGGCATGTTATCTCGATAAGGACGACCCCATTCGTGCATGGCAATCGATTTATAAAGATGTTATGGGCATAAAAAAGTGGCTGAACAATCTGAAGGTCAAATATTTCCATATAGAATCGAAGAACATCGACCTGAATATAACACCCGGAGAAAAAAGACAATGGAAAGGCATTTCAGGGCATAACATTCCGAGTTTTGAGGTCTTCCTCTCCCCTGACTGGAGGGGCACTGAAGGCGTATATTATGCCAATCTGCCTTCCTTCAGAAGCGGCAACTATGTGGAGGAAGTGAGGCTCTTCTTTGAAAAAGGCTCTGTTGTTAAGGTCGAGGCAAAAACCGGGGAAGAGTTTGCCAAAAAGCAGATTGCCATGGATAAGGGAGCATCCAAGGTCGGTGAATTTTCATTGACAGACAAAAGGTTTTCGCGTATTGACCGGTTTATGGCCGATACTCTATTTGATGAAAACTTCGGAGGAGAATACGGTAATTCACATATCGCCGTTGGCGCCTCATATACAGATACCTATGAAGGAAACCCTGCCGACATGACAAAGGCATTAAAGAAAAAACTCGGTTTTAACGATTCAGCGCTGCACTGGGACCTTGTGAATACGGAGGATAAGACTGTAACAGCACATCTTACTTCCGGAAAAAAGCTTATTATATACGAAAAGGGCATGTTCAGATATTAAGAACAAACTGCTCTACTTCCCATTGCAATATTTGCAGGGGGAAGCAGAGCATATAGTTTACAGCTTATATCCGAATTTCCTGAGAAGTTCCTTGCGCGCTTTTTTATCTTCCTCGCCTTCTATGCCTTTAGGTTTTAAACCGTCAATTACACCCAGGATACCACGGCCGTCACCTTCTTCTGCGACTATGACCTGTAGCGGGTTTGCCGTTGCACAGATTACATGACATACTTCCTGACATGCTTTGATTGCATTGAGGACATTAATGGGAAAGCCATCCTTCAGAAATATGACGAATGTGTGCCCGCAGGATATTAAAAAGGATGTGTCATATGCCAGTTTCTTAAGTGCCTCGTCATTACCTTCATACCTGATAAGACAGGGTTCGCTCGCCTCTGAAAAAGCAATCCCGAACTTGAGAGATGCTGATGACCCGATGAGTATTTCATACATATCCTCTACGGTTTTTATGAAATGGGATTGACCGATGATAATATTCAGCCCTTCAGGGATATCAACTTTAACTGTTTTTATTTCCATAGTTTAGCCTCCGGTTAAATAAAATTTATTTATTTTCCTGTAATCTTATTCCAATTCTAAATAAAGGATGAAATCAAGGCGGCAAGGAAGAGGCGACGTAGGCGTACTATAATAGTACGTCGGAGGAGCTTATGACGAAGCCAACGATGATAGCGCCTTGATTTAGGATTGGAATTATTTATAAATGCACCCTTTACCCATTCCTGTCTTTTGCATATTATTTTACCACAATGAAAAGTTTATGTATTAATTATGTTAATTGGCTGCTTCAAGGCATATCCCAGGTTATTGTCCGGCATGTCCATATTCTTATTCTGATATATTTGAATAAATTCCCGATACTACTTTGCGGATTGTTACCTAAAACTACGGCACAATGCACAGGTTTGCAGTAAGGACAGGAGGGTATCTAAGAGTTCTCGGGCTGTGGTTGCTCAAGGCGGTCTCGAATCATTTTCAGGATAACAAAGGACTCGCGTTCCCGTTCCTCCAGTGAACCCATGATATAGTTGATCGTTTCACGGTAGTCCGGCATAAAGATTTTGGAGAGTGCGTTGCATCGCCGTTGGGTCTTGCGAAGTTCCCGAGCCAGCCGCATTACGGTATTTTTCAGCTCTGCCAATTCAGCAAGCAAGGGAAGCACTTCAACAAAACGGCTCATGGCAATATCGGCATTTACCGAAGTTCCACTTATTCCAAACTGAACGCTGACCGGCTCCGTTCTCACCATCACATGGGGAATCTTCATGCCCATAAGATGCTGATCCGAAATATCCACCTGGTGATCCATCTTTACGGCGAGAGCGGCACGGTCCAGAGCCTCGGACCCCTTGTCCAACTGGGCATCGCGAAGAGCTTCAAAAGCCCGACTGAGAGCTTTATCAACAGCTTGTTCGGCATCACGGGCACGACTGAGGCGGCTCATAAGTTCAAAAATAAGGATTTGCCTTTTTTGTTCAAGGAGATCATAACCCTCTTCAGCAAAGGCAAGTTGTTTTTTCAGTACAAGCAGATTCGATTTGGTAGGTGCAATATTCAGTTTTCCCATAGAGCCATTCTACCCGTTTATATCCCCCTGAAGCAGCGTCACTCAGACACAGGTATCCACTTTCTCATGATAGTATTCCTTTAACAGAGCGTCGCTCACACGGTGCAACTCATCTTTAGGTAATGTGGATAACACATCCCAGCCGAGTTCGAGTGTAGCCTCGATAGTACGGTTCTCATATTCGCCCTGGTTCAGGAAACGCATTTCAAAGGCTTCACCAAACTTCAGGTATTGCTTATCAATTGTGCTCAACTCCTCTTCGCCGATGACATCGGCCAGTCCCCGCACCCGTTTCACGTAAGCGTAGCACGCGAATAACTGGCTTGCAAGAATAGGATGATCTTCCCTGGTGTAACCTTTGCCAACGCCGTCCTTCATCAGACGCGACAGGCTTGGAAGGCCGGCAATGGGCGGGTAAACGCCACGCTGAAACAGATCGCGATCCAGCACTATCTGACCTTCAGTAATATAACCGGTGAGATCGGGGACAGGATGGCTGATATCATCGGCGGGCATGGTTAAAATGGGTATCTGAGTGATCGAGCCCGGCGAGCCCTCGATGCGCCCGGCACGTTCGTAAATGCTGGCGAGATCCGAGTAAAGGTAACCCGGATAGCCTTTACGTCCCGGGATTTCGCCCCTTGCTGTGCCCACTTCGCGCAGGCTTTCACAATAGTTTGTCATATCCGTCAGCAGCACCAGAACATGCTGCCCGCAATCAAAGGCCAGGTGCTCTGCCAGGGTCAGTGCGACACGCGGGGTAAGAAGACGCTCCACGCTCGGCGCATCAGCCAGAGAAAAGAACATGACAGCACGGGCAAGGGCGCCGGAATCCCGGAAGTTACGGATGAAAAACTCGGCCACATCATGCTTCACGCCCATGGCGGCAAAAACAATCGAAAACTCGACCTCTTCTTCCAGCAGGCGCGCCTGGCGAACGATCTGAGCGGATACGCGGTCATGGGGCAGACCGTTTCCGGAAAAGACAGGCAGTTTCTGGCCGCGGACCAATGCATTCATGCCGTCAATGGCCGACACACCCGTCTGTATGAATTCGCGTGGATAGCGCCTGGCATAAGGGTTTATTGGCATTCCATTCACATCGCGCAGTTCCGCCGAGAGCGCAGGCGGACCACCGTCAGCCGGGCGACCGAGACCATCGAATACGCGACCCAGCATCTGCCTTGATACGGGCAGGCGAAAACTTTTACCCAGGAAACGGGCGCGTAAGCTCTGGTTCGAAAGACCTGTTGTTCCTTCAAGAACCTGCACCACGACCTGAGCTTCAGAAACATCAAGGACGCGGCCTATACGGGGACAACCGGCTGCATCGATAATCTCAACAATTTCATCATAGCCCACATCACGAATCCGTTCCACCACAACCAGCGGCCCCTCGATTCGCCAGGAGCCGACGTACTGTAATCCCCGGTCTTCTATTTCGAAGGTGGTGTGCATATTGGGGTAGCCTCCTTGGTATATTCTTTTGCCAGTGTTTCCGTTTCTTCCATAACCCTCTGTTCCAGTTCCGTAAGCTTATCGAGATCACTGTTGCCGAAATCCGCCTTTGCCCGCAGTAAGTAGGGTACACAGCCTAAAGAGCGGATTCGCGTCAGTGGCACATTATCTTGAATTAAGTCACGGCCCCTGCGATACAGGGTAAGAATAATGCGCAGGAGCGCAACTTGTCGTTCAGGTGTGCAGTACATGTCATTTTCGTTAAAAGCGCTTTGGGCGAGGAAACCATCTTTAATAATCTCGGCGATAAAAAGGATCAAGCGTTGGCTGTCGGGCAGGACATCGGGGCCAACCAGTTTAACGATTTGCTGGAGACGATCCTCCCGTTGGAGGAGAGTCAGAGCCTCTGTGCGTAGTTCGATCCAGTCAGGAGCCTCTTTTTTCCACCATGGACCGACATCCTCCACATACTCCGAATAAGAGTGTAGCCAGTGGATTGAAGGATAATGCCGCGCATTGGCCAGTTCCGTATCAAGAGCCCAAAAACAACGGATAAAACGTCGTGTATGCTGGGTGACGGGTTCGGAAAAGTCGCCTCCGGGTGGGCTGACAGCGCCCACAATGCTTACGGAAGCCTCTTCGCCTGCAAGCGTAGTTACAGCGCCGCCGCGCTCATAAAACTGGGCGAGTCTGGTGGGTAACGACGCCGGAAAGCCTTCTTCCGCGGGCATCTCTTCCAAACGTGCGGCCAATTCACGCAGTGCTTCTGCCCAGCGGCTGGTTGAGTCGGCAAAGACCGCCACGCTGAGACCCATATCCCTGTAATACTCAGCCAGGGTGATGCCGGTATAGATGGATACTTCCCGAGCCGCCACAGGCATATTCGAGGTGTTGGCGATAAGGATGGTCCGTTCCATCAGAGGCCGACCGGAACGGGGGTCTTTAAGTTCCGGAAACTCACGGAGCACATCAGTCATTTCATTTCCCCGCTCCCCGCAACCGATAAAGACAATAATCTCGGCATTTGACCATTTTGCAAGCTGGTGCTGGGTGATTGTCTTTCCCGTGCCGAATCCGCCCGGAATGGCTGCAGCGCCGCCTTTGCCGATTGGGAAGAAGGTATCAATGATGCGCTGTCCTGTAATCAGCGGTTCGGTGATGCGCAATCGTTCAGAAATGGGGCGCGGTACTCTTACAGGCCACCGCTGAAGCATAGTGACCTCACGCGGGCCCGTTGCAGTTTCGATGACAGCCAGCGGATCGAGGAGTCTATAATCCCCTTTATCGACAATGGACTTTACAATACCGCTAAGATCGGGGGGAGCCATAATCCGATGACTGACCAGCGGTGTCTCCACAATCTGGCCTATGGCCTGACCTGCCGTCACAACCTCACCGGGTCTGACTTTCGGCTCAAAGGCCCAGAGCTTACCGGTGTCCAGAGGGTCCACTTTTTCGCCGCGACGAATCCAGGCGCCGCTGCTTGCCTGAATGCCTGGCAAAGGGCGTTGAATGCCGTCGTAGATGTTGCCGACCAGCCCGGGGCCGAGCCACACGGACAAGGGTGCGCCCGTACATTTGACCGGCGCTCCAGGCTTCAACATAGTGGTGTCCTCGTACACTTGAATGGTGGCATGATCACCAACCAGTCTCACAACTTCTCCCACCAGGCCCAAACTGCCTACCTGCACGACTTCATACATCTGTGCTGCGTACATGCCTACAGCGGTTACGATGGGACCGCTGATGCGGGTAACCACAGGTTCAGTGGTCTTGGTAAAGGTAGTCATGGGCCATCTCCTCCTTTTATTGGGGCTCACGTCGCCCCCTCCACCAGCAAAGCTGTCGGAGCCACCCCTTCTCGCCCGCCTTACGGGCTAGTTTACTAAATCGACGTTTGTGTTAGCCGGGACGAATGCCGCCTGCACGGCTATCTGTCGCCTCAGTTCCGGCCACAGCCGTTCCAGCCTCTTCGCAAGGCGGTTATCCCACACCTGGCGACCCTCCGTATCCTCCACAATAACACCGCCTCCCGTAATGACAGGTTCGTACGAAATAGTAACACTCACCGGCCGCCCGACACGGCGAGCAATCTCATCGGCCAGGCCGTCGCCAAGAAAGTTAAAGTCCGCCTCCGGCAACTTAGCCACAAATGCAGAACCTGCCATCTGATTTATGGCATGCGAAGCAAGGGCGATTACGGTTTCGCGATATTCAAAACCATCCCGGGCCAACAATCGCCGGCACACTTCCTCGTACACAGACTCAAGCAGTGCTTCAATGCGTGCCGCCCGTAGCCGGCCGGTTTCGACGGAAACCGTAGCCAGAATTAATTCATTGCTGCGGGCAGCATCTTCAACGGCATGGTCAAGCTGCTCCTGATGTACCCGGTCAGCCTCGGCTGCGGCATTGCTTAAGATAACTTCTGCTTCCTGTCTTGCACGGATGATAATTTTTTCTCGGTCATTTTTTGCATCTGTGAGTATCTCTTCGCGCAGTTTTTCAGTCGAGTCTTGATCCGTCTCCATCCTTAACCCCCTTTAGCCCACACTTACACCTACAGCTTCCTGTACAAATTCACGCAGGCTCTTACGTCCTGGAAGCGGTCCTTCCGGCCCGGGTATCTCAACAATAAGCGGGCGATCCCGTTCCAGTTGAATCATTTCCATTTGCGGCCGAATCCAGGATGCCACCTTTTCGGTGATGATAATGATTCCAAAGTCAGACCGGGCTGAAGCATCAGTAATGGCAGTCCAAGCCTGCTCAGGCGTTGCCACAGCTTGAGCATCTACGCCTGCCAATCGGAAACCACGCACCGTATCCTCATCAGCGATGCAATAAAACTTCACTGATTTACCCCTTACATTTTTTGTATCAACATCATGGCAATGGCAAAACCGAGAACAGCCAACCCTTCTGCCAATGCCACAAAAAGTATGCTGCGGGTCAGAAGTTCCGGTCTCTCCGCTGCCGCACCTAATGCTGCCGACCCGATCCGCCCTACGGCATGGCCTGCACCGATAATACTTGCAGCAATGGCAAAGGCAGCCGCCATTCCGAGGCCAACGGATCTATACAACGATGCCGGGTCTGCCGGCACACTTCCACGCGCAGCCTCCTCAGCCAGAACAACCGTACAGGACAGAATCATACCCGCCAGAACAGCTACAATTGATCCAATTCGCCGGAACAACTTTACCATTTTACACCTCCGATTACCCGGGCTGCGAAGCAGCCTCCTTTCATCTTTACAACCATTGCCGCCATAACAATCCCCCACTGTAATCTTTTTCATTTCATCCGATACGGATGGAGCGGTCACAATCCGCCCTCTCGCGACATTGAACTCTTAACTTCCTGGGCCAGACAAAACGGTTCAAAGGGTCTACCGCTACCGGCAAAAAACTTCCCGAAGAACTCATAATATTCGAGACGCAAAGCCTGCACTGAAGCAATGACCCCTTCCAGAACAATAGCAATTAGATTACCGACGACAATTACGCACAAACTAAACAAACCACCCCCTACAGGAAAAGTTCTTACCTCGGCAGCCAGCATAAAAGCGGCAAAAAGCAATGCAGCGTGACTCATGGCATAGGCTGCAAGACGGACAAAACTTATAGTATTCGCAAGGTAGCTAAGGATAGCCTCAAAGGCGCCGACACAGGATTCTATAATTGCGCCTGTCAGCCCATCATCAGTTTCGTGCGGCTTACCCTTTCCACGGTTCAGCAAATGTTCTAAAGGTTCTTTGAGCGACCAACCAATAATGGGTACCACAAGAAACAGAATTATCGATATATTCATAAGCCCCAACGACTTGATGGCTTGTCCATATATTAAGAGAGCCAGAGATCCCCAGTAGAACAGAATACCAACAAGGCCGAATTTATCGAGAATGCCGCCGATTACATCGCCTTGTCTAAAACGATTGACAACATTTAATATAAGACCGATGCTGATCAACGCAATGCCGATCCCCATAGCACCATACATAAGCTGGACCGGGTCGCCTTCCAGAGGGTCATGCCAGAGTGCATATTTCTTGAACACTTCAATACCGAAGTAGCTTCCGTAGACCATGCCAAAAATGGTGCTTGACAAACCCCCGAAAAGAAGGATTATACCAACATCCTTGATCTTCGGAGACCGGACTGCAAATAAAGCAATTAACCCGCATACAATAAGGACTATCCCATGCCCTGCATCACCGAACATCATACCGAACATCAAAATATAGCTGAGAGCAACAAACAATGTCGGCTCCAGTTCCTGATAATCCGGAAGGCCGTAAGCTGAAACCAGCATCTCAAAAGGACGCAACAGTCTCGGATGCCTCAGAAGGACAGGGGGGCTCTCCTGCATTGAAGCATCAGGCAAGGCAGTCTGAATGATACACCGGCCAGCCGTAATCTCTCCCACGGACTGTTCCAGAACTGCTACGTCAAAGGCCGGAACCCAACCTGTAATCAGGGTCGTGGCCTCTGTACGCGGGAATTTCTGACTTGCATTTATAAGACGGCACTCCGTATCAACAAATCTCTCAATCTCATCCAGGGGCAATGTGAAACCGGTGGCAACCGTCTTGAGCTTGTTGTTCAATTGTCCCAATTCAGATGCTAACTGTTCTTGCTCTCTCTCTTTTTCTTCAAATAGTCTATCTGTTGTTGCGCCTTCGACTACAGGGAGTATTTCTTGCTGGAAACCGGCCTGTTGCAACGCTTTTTCAAGGACAGGGTATCCCTGGCGAGAGGCAATCGCAAAAATCGATTGTCGTCCTTTTTGTTGGATCAAAGGAAGGAAGGCAACATTATCCCCAACTTTTTTTCTAAGACTCTCATAGTTTTGCTCCGGCAAGCTCCCTGTGACAAAATGGAGGAATGAAAATTGGTCAAATCCGGTGAGCGGAATCTCTAATCCACGATAGCGTAATACTTGTTCGCAAATGGCGGATAGTTCCTTCTGGCGTTGTACAAGACGCTGTTGATGTTCCAACAGGTCACCGACCTCTTGTTCCATGGAACTAAGTTTTTCTATGGCCTTTGCCGCCGTCATTGCTGCTGGAGCTACTCCTCCTGACCATGATTCATTGGTCAAGGGAGTTGTTTCCAATAATTTACGAAGCCCCTGAATACGAGCTCTGATACGATCATATTGAACCATCTCTCCGGTATAATCGATAGGGGACAGAGGCGCAGTATCAGGACCTGGCTGCATGCGCATCAGGTGTACTGCCCCCAGACGGCCCAAGCCCTTGAGCACGGCGCGTTCGTCCTGAGTAAGAACAATTGCCTGGAGTCTCATCATGGGCACAGTTCTAAACAAAGACTTCCTCCACATTTGTCCGTGGGATTAAAGATCTAAGGATTGTCTCGGCAGTCATGCCCGTTCGAATGCCTTCGGAAATAGCGATAAGGTTGGCCACTTCCACACGACGAAGACATATATAGCCCATAATTGCTCCCAACCCCATATTATTCTGACGAAAAGCCATGTTCGCCAAACGTAAAAAGTGACTCCACGCATACCCTTCCAGATCTGAAACATCAATAATCATCGATCCACTACTTGGTCCGTGCTCAAAAAGCGATATAAGCACACGCTTTGCAACACGACTTGCAGATGTATAAAGATCCGGACTATTGAGCATAGTCGTAAAAAACGTGTATGGTATCAAGGTACCTGCAACATGTAACGGTTGCAGCATATCAGGTGTCAGGTTGTAGTGAAATTTTCCCCGAGCAACCAACATTAGATGGAAGATATCCACTTCCTGGCAAAACATTGGTCTTACGGTTCCCTGATCTGCCCCGCAGAGTCTTTTTATCTTCTCAAGCAGCCTCTGAAAATAGAAACGGTCCAACACTGCCTCAAAAAAGAATGGCCGTGGATAATTATGATAGGTCTCAAGAGCTTTGGTCAGGTTCTCCCGAAGAATTCCCCTTGGGAGCAACCGGACAAAATCTTTCAAAGATTCCGCCGTAGCCAACCTTTGGTTATCCAGGGCCAATTCCCTTGGGAGGGATATGAGATGTATCTCAATTTCTTTGAGAGGTGTTTTTGTCAAACATGCCCGCATCAATACTTTCAGGTTTTCCACTTGAAACCGAACCATCATCCAATCGAGAAGCTCGACTCCGGAAGTGGGCATATAGGCACGGAAGCCCGATAATTCATCGATCAGTTCGCGGACCAGCAGACGCTGGAAATCAAGAACCCCTTTAAGCTGAGAATCCGGAAAAATTGTATTAAATAGATCAGAAAGATTTTTGAGGCGGCATAGACCATCAAGCCGCTCACCCTCGGCCATGCGACTGCGACGGGCATGGACATTGGCCGCAAGGAATTTCACATCATTTGTTATTCGTTGCTTCGAGGCAATAACTGAAGTAGTTGCGACATCAGCTATGGCTGTCTGCATACGCACCGCACGATCTCTTCAATGGCCCATTGTCTGGCAGCCGGCTCAAGCCGGATCTGACTTTCGATCTCCACTGCAGCATCGGCCAAGCGGTGCTGTTTCTCCTGCTCGGCTGCTTCGACTGCTGTTTTCACAATTTTTTCGGCTTCATTGATTGCTTGTTGACGGGTATGTTCAACAATATTATGCCCTTTCTTTTGAGCGTCCGACAAGATACGATCCGCTTCAGCCTTAGCTGCTTCGACTATAAGCCTCGCTTCACTCTCTGTAGCGATGATCTTTTGTATTACATCACGCATGGCAGTACCTCCCCCGAAAATGAGCTCCCGCTGCTATGTTGAACTAATCCTGTTTCCCGCAGTTTTTACGGGTCTATCCAGTTTGAAACGCTTGATCACTTCGTCACCGATCAAACGGGTGGCTTCGTCGTATTTAATCATATCCGTATTAATGGTTATATGGTATAGCAATGGATCATCGATATCTTTGTCGAAATTGTCTTTTACATATCTTCTACTTCCCTCATCCTCCTTTTTAATATGATGCATGGCAGATTTTTGATCAAGGTTGTATATCTTCCGGATCTGCTCAATTCTCTTTTCAAGGGATCCAACCAAACGTACACGAAAAACGTTCTGCATTTCACATGTAACGATGCTGCCCCCTCGGCCCACCAGGATAACATTCCCCATCTGTGCAAGGCTTATTATGGTTGCGTTAATTTTCTCTATGAGTGTCCAGGTAGAGGGGTGAAAACCGAGCCACTCCTCAATTGCATCGGTCAGCATTGCCTTGTGGTCTTCCTTCATAAAATCGGCAACGCGCTTGTGGAGGTTATGGTCTTCCAGCACTTTTTCCACGAGATTCCGGTCAAAAACAGTCCACACATCATGGGAAGGAACATGTGTCTGCATATACTCTGCAAGGTTGGAAGCAACTGTATGTCCGCCTGCTCCCTCTGCCCGTGAAATCGTTATTGCCGGTTTTATAAAGGTACCAGAAGTTTCTTTTCTCTTCGACTCAAAGTAACTCTCGATGAAAAACTCACATTTTCCGTAACCAATATTATCCCACATAACTTGGCCCTCCCCATATTCCTTCAACACTTACAATTATCCACCCACTTGTAAACCCTTTTGGTGAAAGGTGTGGAAAATGCTATATTTCCTATTATATGCTTCACAAATCATTCCTGCAATATCTGCGTTGATCTGCAAGCGTGTCTATTGGGCATCACCTCCGAATTCAACCTTTAATTTAAAAATTTTTTAACTTTCCCATTATGCAACATTTTAACTTTCTTATTCATGTATAGCCAAGCATCACATGTTTGTCAAGTCACTTTTTGAAGCGCATTTGTCTGACAAACTCATACAATTTTGTATTCAATTACTAAATTAATATGATATTCTCCATAGGCACGGATGGAGGAAGGTAATACCCCACCTCCAACATCCGAAAGCTGATAAAGAGAAACAGGAAGAGTTTAAAAAGACTTCCGGAGCTTGTGGCAGGGGCGACGCAAGTCCCGATAATAGCATGGTCGGGAACGAAGCTTTAGAGAAGGTCAGGGATATCAACCTCCGTGATACAGCTATTTGTAATAATTAATATTACATATTGTTATGTAATTCCAGTGTGTCATAAAGATATTCGCATCTTAAATACGAAAGAACCAAAATCATCGCTGCATCTGCAGTCAGATGGCAAGCTTTCAGGAGGCCCTTATTTTTCATGAGCAAGAATCTTCTCAAGGACAAATGTGGATATTCTGGAGTCAATATCTCTGCTTTCATCCAGGAAGATTGCTGCTATTCTTTCTTTATTGAACGAGCCGTCATTAGTCAATACCGGGCTTGCCTTGTACCTTCCCGGGTTGCTCTCACCATCGTCAATAAGGCAATGCGAGTAACCATCTGTTCCCGTCCAGGTAATTGCCCTTTCCTTTTTGTATTTATCATAACAAAGCTGAAAACCGATGATTTTTCTTTCCTCATCGAACCAGACAATCAGATCAAAATAGTCGCTTGAAAATCATTTTCGTTCCGGCTCCCCGCATATTTGACATGTATTGGATTCCTTAATCATGCTTAATCTCCTCTCTTCTGACCGGTCATCAGAAACATAGTGAACCGCCTCATTTCTCCATTGATGCTCGGTTTCACAACTTCTGCGGCGCCTATATCCCGAATATTATCAAACCCAGATTCTATGAAAACCTTGCGTAGGGTCGCTCGATCAAATCCGAAATGAAATACGCCGGTATTGTCTTCGTGAAACTGACCATCATCCAAGTCCAAATCAGCAATGCACAGATAGCCGCCAGGGGCCATGATACTATAGAATTGATCGAAGAGCGGTTGTATTTCCTTGATATGATGGAGGGTCATACTGCTTACAATCAAATGATAATTACCTGCCAGGGTATCGCCCTTGTCAAGATCGATAAGTTGAGATCTAACATTGGGCAGCTTCAGCTTAACGACCTTCGTGTTGAAGATATTTAGCATTCCCTGAGAACTATCGATGCCGGTGATAGAATGGACCAATGGCTGTAATTGGATAGTTAACAGTCCAGTGCCACAGCCGAAGTCCATAATATCCATTTCGGGCGTCAAGATGATCTGTCTTGATATGACATTGGCAATATCTTTCGCCAACTTCACCCTTGCAGGATGTTCATCCCAAGAGGCAGCCTCTTTATCAAAGTCCCGTTTTTCAGTGTTCATAATATTTCACTCCTCGGTTGTATCATCGTTCCCCTTGCCTACGTTTCTTGCTTCCCTGAACTCATAACGTACGCTTCCACCTGTCTCGGGCCACAAGGTCCCTCGCAGGTGAAGCGTACGTTAGATGACTTACTTTACATATGATCTAAAAGCAATCGAGAATATTTCTTGGGAATATCTGTATCCTTTTTCTTTCTTCTCAAAACTATTATCATATTCTTCTGCAACATTTTCATTTACTTCATACACGTTACTGTATTTATATTTCCATTTATGACCTGCAAGTACTCCTTCTTCTAATTCAAGGGAAAGCATTCCATACGGATAGTTCCCATTAATATCACTAATGTTTAAATCTTTAGAACTCTTAAATCCATGCTTACAATAATTATGTGGATCACCTAAAATAACTATTGCTTTCACACCATTCTTAATTGCAATATTCTTTGTATGGTTAATCAGTCCGCTACCAATACCTTTTCTTTGATATTCCGGTGATACACTAAGAGGGCCAAAGCTAACAATATCTATTTCTGTGCCTATTTCATCAATCAACCAAGCCTTTGTATACATGATATTTCCAATGACCTTTCCATTATATTCTGCAACAAAATCTAATTCTTTTAAAAAATCAGTATGGTTTCTCATTCTGTGAACTAAATAATGTTCATTACATCCAGGAAAATACAAATTCCAAAAAGCTTCTCTTGTTATTTCTTCAACAACCCGATAATCATTTTCTGTCTCATTCCTAATAATAATATTCATAAATATCATTTCCTTTTAAAAAATTGTCATCTTTTATCGCGCCGATGGTGTCCATCAAAGGCGGCGCTGAGCGGCAGGCACGAGGATGCCATCCGTAAGCGCATGCAACCGAGCAAATGGTTGTCTGATTTTTTACTAATACTTGCAGCGAAGTCCTTTGGCGGCTTTTTCCAGTTTCTTGTCTATTGTCCAGAGAGAAACGCTCGTTAAAACAGCAGACGCAAGAAGATGGACATCCACATAGCCTAAACCCTTCCCCATAAGGTCGTGACTTTCAATAAAAGCAAGTACCTCATCATGCTCGACCAGAACCGCCATTGGTAGAGCTTCCAGAAGTGAGATCACGGTCATTCTGTCCTTGAGATTTCCACATGCAAGCTCGCCCACGATGAATGGGTGACAGATGACCTCTGTATTGTTGAGGAGATTCACCAAACCGCTATTACTTTCTCGGAAATGGGATACCCAAACCGATGTATCGACAAGAACCATTTTAAATACTGCGCCTCCTTGGTACTGGCTTCAACTGTTTCTCAGTACCTCCTAATTTAGCAAGCCTCTTTGCGCTTTCTCTTGCTACGAGCGCCTCCAGTCCGAGCTTTACCAGTGTGGTCTTTTCCTTTATGCCCGTCATTCTTGATGCCTGATCAATCAGACTGTCTTCGATATTAAGCGTTGTTCTCATAGTGCCACCTCTCTTAATAATATGCATAAGTATGCCAATACGATGCATACATGTCAAGCGGTATTCAGATAACATTCGCTTGACCTTAAACGCGTCAAATTGGCGCGGTTTATGCTACGTGAGTGAAGCGAACCGCGCAAACCGTGACAATAGCGTTGTCAGGTCGAAGCGGTTGTCAGGCATCTTTTTACTACATTTCGTGCTTATACTGCCTAATTCTTATTATTTTAGAATATCTGCCTCATTATCATATCCCTGCTTTTCCCAATATCCTATATATGGCTTATCTGATAACTCAATATGTGTAACCCATTTAACCCATTTATATCCATACTTTGATTCAGCAACTACTTGTAAAGGAAATCCTCGCTCAGAATCCAGTCTTTTCCCATTGATTTCGTAGGCTATCATAATGTCGTTTTTAATAATGAACTTATATTCCAATGATGATGAATAGCCATCTGCTGCATAGAATATGACTGTTTGTACTTCTTTATTTGGATTCGCTTTCTTAAGTAAATCTACTAAACGTACACCTTTAAAAAGCAAGTATTCGTTCCATCCTTCAACACAATGCAGCGTTATAGCTCGTGTAACCGAATGAAGTCCTAGTATCTCATTATAGGTAAAAGATTGTGGCTGTTGAACTTTCCCGTTAATGAGTAGCTTATACTTGCCTATATCAACGGTTTGCGGGCCTTTGATAGAATTATCATACTGTCTATCATATGGGGATAGGGCTTTCCCTTCATACTTATGTATTTCAACTTGTGCAAATGCTTGTGCAGAAAACATTCCGAATAGTACTACAAGGAAGGATATTTTCATAAAGCATTTCATATAAAATCTCCTTTCCATAATTGAACTTACATACTTAAATTAGTAGCAAGACTTGTTGGATATTCCTATCTCATCCCCCCTTTTCCCATTGTACACTTCCTCCTTATAGTTACTCGAGAGTGCCCACTTTATTGGGGGGGTACACCGTCCGCTCCACCCGCTGGATAGGTGGCACTATCGGCTGGTTACAAGAACTCCTGTCGTACAACTACTTAGGTGGAAAATTATCTGGATTGATAACAAACCATACGTTGTTTACGCCTTGGCCATTTAGCTCTATCACCTAACTGGGTGGACGGCTGATCGGCCCGTTCTATGGTGCTATCCAACCCCATTTCACGAATATTGCTTGTCCGACGGGAGACTGAAGGAAATCGGCGAACTCCTTTCCCAATACTTTTCTCTCTGAACTATTTGTGATTGCAATGCCGCACGAGCGATAAATTGTGTTCTCTGGTTCAATGTTGATTAGGTCGGCAGAAGCCGGACTCTCTTTTTGCCAAATGGTCCAAATGAGCCAAACATCATAGGTATGATCATTGGCCCAGAGTTTTTTGGCCTCAGCACTGTTTGGTGCGAAGAAGCCGATGTTACGGCGCACCCCATCTACTAGGTTAACATTCCCTGTTCGGCCAGCTACATCCTCCCACATGCCAACTTGTCCGGCACCTTGAACCACGAGAATCCTAACACCTATCTTGGCAAGATCTTTAATGCCTTTAATACCCTTCGGATTTCCGGGGCGGACGAGAATTGCCGAAGGACGCAGGTACAGAGTACGGATCGTTGATGTGTCGATTAGCGCAGGGAGGTCTTTCTGCGCGAAGTCGGTCATCATATACTCGGAACCGCTAAAGATTAAATCGGCATCTTTCATCGCCTGGTCCTTCCAGGCCGGTGTGGGACCAGCGGTGATTTCAACCTTAATTCCCTTCATTTCTCCAAATACCTTCGCGGCCTCGCGCATAGCCGGAGCAGGGCCGCCAGGACCATAGGCTCGCAATACAACACCTGTCTTATCAGGCTTGGTTGGCTCCTGTGCCCCCATGGACGTTTGCAACAAGATCACTAAGCATGTTGAAACTATTATGGTCAAGACGAGTGCGATTCCTTTCTGTCTCATGGCGTCTCCTTTTTCAATTTATCAGTTTGATGCTGCCCAACAATTAATATATTGCATGCAGTAATTTACGAAATATTAGTATTTGCTAAGAAAGATGTCAACACATTAAATAATTAGACATTGAAAGATAATACATATAAAATCAGATAGATACAAAAAATAATAGCTATGGTTGACAATAGAAGATATGCAGTAATTGCTCAGTTTTAATCAAAAGGAGTTGGCTTGCTAAGCTAATTTCAGACATTCCTGTCTAAATCAAACAAGGTACCGGAGAATAAGATTAAGTATTATATCCACTGGACAAAAAAATATCTTAAGTTCTGTGAATATGAACCTGAAGATATGGATTTAAATAAAATAAATCAATATCTTGACGACTCCCTTGAGGCAGACGAGAAAGTTGCTGAGTGGCAGGTAAAACAGGCAGCAGATACGGTGATTACATACAAGGGAGCCTGGTCTTTGTCGCTCATTACTTCCCTCGCGATTAAACAGTTGCCAATCCTAATGGCAAATATGGGAGTAAACCTTGAAACAGGTTGAAAATGTGAAATCAATGCGTGGATGGGAGCATTTCCTGAGATAGCACGAATTAACGAAGTTATATGATTTAAGGCGAATTGGTATGACTATTCGAAAAGGGCCTTTGCAAAATCACTTGCGTTAAAAGGAATAAGGTCATCAAATTTTTCACCGACGCCTATAAATCGTATCGGTATCTTTAACGTATGGGCAATAGGCAGGATAAACCCTCCCTTTGCAGTGCCGTCAAGCTTTGTTATTACAATACCGGTTACACCAATTGCTTCATTGAATGCCTTTGCCTGGGTTATGGCATTTTGTCCGTTTGTTGCATCTACAACGAGCAATGTTTCGTGAGGTGCTCCTTCAATTTCCTTACTTACTATCCTTTTAATTTTTTTCATCTCCTCCATAAGGTTTACCTTTGTATGGAGTCTGCCTGCCGTGTCAAGCATTAATATATCGATACCCCTTGCTGTAGCAGCTTTTGTGGCATCGTAGGCTACTGCGGCCGGGTCGGAGCCTTCTTTATGCTTAACCATCTCAATACCAAGTCTGTCTGCCCATACCTCAAGTTGTTCCACCGCTGCAGCCCTGAATGTATCACAGGCCCCGAAAAGGACTTTATTTCCGGATTCACCATATAACTTTGCAATTTTCGCTAATGTAGTTGTTTTGCCGACGCCGTTTACACCTAGGGCAAGTATGATAAAAGGCCTGTGGGTATTGATAGCAACCGGTGCCTCGACAGGCTTAAGAATGGCTTCAGTTTCTTCTATCATACACTGCTTAATATCGTCGGATGACTTTATTTGTCCCCTTTTCCATCGTTCTTTCAGTGCATTTACAAGAAAAGCAGTTGTTTCAACACCTGCATCTGAAAGAAGCAGCGCCTCTTCAAATTCATCGAATGAGTCTTCGTCTATGGGCTTTCCTTTTACGGCCCATTCAATCTTTGTAAGTAACTGATCTCTTGTTTTTGTTAAACCGTCCTTTATCTTGTCAAAAAAACCCATTGTTTTGTCCTGTGATTATTAAAAAACTGTACCGGATATCTATTGTAAAATTGAGTTTAAGAGTTGTTCAACATCGCTTTCATTCAATAGACTTGTAAGTTTTTAATTATGTATTTAAATCCTTTATTTGCTTTAAACTGTTCTTTAAGCTTCCGGGCTGTATGGTTTTCCACATAGTTTACAAAACCCGTTTTCTACAACACCTATACAAGTACCGTCACTGCATAGTATTCTGTTTTCAAGATCAATGTCCGATCCTTCTGCTTCTCTCTTGTCTTTTTCAAATTTACTTCCGCAGATATAACAATATGAGCCGAGTTTTAAAATTTCTTCATTGCAGTTAATACACAGTACGGTCTCAATCTCGCCCGCACATTTTTCACATATCATAGTTCACCTTGCTTTAACAATTTTTGTTACCTTGCCGTTCTCAAATTCAATATAAATTGTACCTTTGTTATCCGGCATAATCTTCCATGGTGGTTTGTATGTCCATATGATATTGTTTTCAGGCGTTTTACTCACTATATCCGGTTCGCCGAGCTTTTTCCTTACCTCATCTTCGCTCATTGATATAACGGCATTATCAAGAGCAGAGCTTCCTTTTTTGGCTGATTTGGATGAACTACAAGAAAACAAAACCAGTATGCAAAGCAAAATTGCACATGTCTTTAAACAAACAGGGTTTTTGCAGGTTTTCCACAATTTTTGTGGAAATGTTGTGAATAAATTGTAGGATAACGATCCTAACATATTGTTTTTAAAGGCAGTTGAGGTAAGTTGCCTACAAACTAAGCAAATTAAAAACCTAATGTTTTCAGCTATTTCCCCAATAAATGTATACTTCAATATGAGCTTTTTCATAAAATTAGGTTATCACGGATTATTAAAATTATCAATGGGTTATATACCTATATTTTTTTGATGCTTTCTTTAGCCTTTCCATCATAGCTTTCCCGAGACCCGTTTCCGGTATGTTTTCAGCGTAAATAATATCAATATCATCACGATCCAATTCGATAAGGCAAGAAAAAAAATTTGCGGCAGCTTCTCTCATATTTCCAGTACTTGACAAAATCTTAACATATTTCGAGATTGGTGTTTCGGACGATTTTTTAAAAGCAAGAAAAGATGACTGCATGTTATGTATCTCGTCGATTGTCTTGATAATTTTCAACGGTTTTATTGGCGCATAGTGATAGGGCAGTTGCCCTGGCGCTTCGCAAGAACCATTATTACTCTTTTCATAAACAGCTCCGGCTGTTGCGGAAAGCTCCTCCAAGCTGATTGCACCGTGTCTGTGCAAATATGTTTTTCCTTCATGGAAGGAAACTATTGTTGATTCGATTCCGTAATTGCTGCTCCCTCCATCAAGTATCAGCGGCACGCTCTCCCCAAGCATCTTTGCCACATGCTGTGCGTTGGTAGGGCTTATATAGCCGAAAGGGTTGGCGCTTGGCGCAGCAATGGGGCCATCGAAGCTCCTTATAAGCTGGAGTGCTACCGGGTGAGAAGGCATGCGTATGGCCACTGTAGAGAGGCCGGCAGTGACGATGCCGGGTATAGCATCTTTTTTTTTAAGTATCATGGTAAGGGGCCCGGGCCAGTATCTGTCAATCAGTTTTTCAGCTTCGGGGGGCACATAATCAGCAATGGCTGATACCCATTCCCTTTCTCCGATGTGGACAATTAGCGGATCAAATCTCGGTCTTTTTTTAGTCTCAAATATTTTTGCCACTGCATAAGGGTTCAGGGCGTCAGCACCAAGACCATATACGGTCTCTGTGGGGAAGGCGACCAAGGCACCTTTTTTTAGTATTTCAACTGCTTTTTCTATCGATGAATGCTCAAAACCGTTCAGAATTTCCATAGAGGGTGGTGTTATGTCTTTGAAGGAGGTGTTTTGTTATCCTTTTCATCTTTTGGGGTAATATCTGTTTCGTCAGGCTCTTTGATTGATTTTTTAAAGCTCTTTATACTCTTGCCGATAGCTCCTCCTACCTCGGGCAGTTTACCCGCTCCGAAAATTATCAGGGCTATTACCATTATTACAATAAGTTCCGGCATTCCAAGGCCAAACATATTTTCCTCCTTGCGCAGATATCCACGTCAAAGCTTATACCAAGCTTGCGGGTGTCCCGTAATAGCAATATCACTTTTTCAGCATGTTAGTCAACAACATAACCTGCCGGAGTTTCACGGTTTGGATTCACACAGATAAACTTGTGTGAATCCAATTTTATATTGTTTACACTGCCTTTTCAGAAATGGTCTGTTTATCGATCCTGTGAAAATGATCCGGGATTGTATAATCAACCTCTTCAGGATGGTGTTCAAAGATAGGGAAGTACCTTGCGATCAAAGCGAAAAACAGTATATGGGCTGCTATAATCCCTATTGTAACAACCGATTCGAGGAATGACGGATAATATATCTGCTGGTCTTTCTGGATAAGGCCGAACATGGAAACGTTAAACCTGTTCAACACAAGTCCGAAGAAAGCTACCATACTCGCCGCGCGCAACTGCCAACTGCTGTCGGTCCTGATGCGTTTTGTCATAAACATGATTAATGGAATTATGATCCCGAGTACCAACTCCATAAGAAAAAGGATTGTGAGGCCCGGACGATCAAAAAGCGGCCTTGCGCTCAGAAAGAATAACGAACAAAGCTTGATAATAAGGTAAATACCGAGAAACCAGGGGATAATCTTTGTCAGTGTTGCAAGCAACTCTGTTTCGTCAGGTTGTTTTAAGTATCTGTGTACCATAACGGCTTCGATAATGATAATGCAGAAGCCTGTAAAAACCGCTGAAGTCCAGAACAGCAACGGTAAGAGCGGGTTGTACCATAGGTTGTGTAATTTGTCAGCCGCAATGAGAAAAAAAGTGCCGATAGTAGATTGGTGCAAGGTGGCAATAGCAGCTCCAAGGACTATAAGGGGCACTTCTATGCTGCGGAGAAGGCGCAGCGGAACATGGAACCCGAATTTTTCGCATACGGATGGAAGAAACTCAAGGCAGGCAACCGTAGTGTAAGACATAACGCAAAGGGCTACTTCAAACATAGGTGAATGAAGATTCGGATATGCGAAGACGTGCCATCCCCGATGGGGCTGCCCCAGATCAAGGATAAGACCGATACATACAAGGGAATAGCCGAGAAAACCGGTCACAACTGCAGGTCGTACAAGCGGTTCGAGTTTTTTAATATGAAAGCAGTGAACTACAGCCCCCAGGACAAATGCACCTGCGGCCAGAGGAACGGATGTAACAACGTCAAATGAAATCCAAAGTCCCCACGGGTATGTATCGCTTAAGTTAGTGGTAGCGCCCAGACCGAAGACGAAACGGGCTGCAGCAGCAAGTACGCCTGCTGTAACCAGAAACATAAGCGTCTTGATAAACGGATGATAGCTTTTAATCTCCTGTTTTATATTAGCTATAGCGGACATTATTTATCCTCCTTTGGCTGGGTCGAAGCTGATTTTCTTGCCTCCTCTTCCTTGCGCAACCGGTCCTTTCTGTGTGTAAGCCATGAAATAAAGGCCAGCGACCCGCCCATGGTGAGGAATACGGCCGGTACAAAACGCAGAGCTGCCCACGTGAGAGAGGGTAGGGGGCGTCTCGTGACGTTCTTGAACCCGAGTTCATCAAAAGGCTGTTCGGTCAGATAAAGAACGCTTGTTCCGCCAGCCTCTTCGAGTCCATAGATCTTATTAAAATAACGGTCAGGTTTTGCCGCAAGACGCCGTTTTGCCTCCTGAATCATGTCCGTGCGGCTGCCGTAGGAGATGGCCGAGGGACATGCCTTTGCGCATGCAGGTTTCAGTCCTGCCTTAAGCCGGCTGTAGCATCCGGTGCATTTTACCACTAAGGGCAGGGCCTTGCTCCATTGGTATTTGGGCACGCCAAAGGGACAGGCGACCATACAAAAACGGCACCCGATGCAACGTTTTGTGTCATACACAACAGGTCCTTCCGGTGTCTTGATAAATGCGCTTACCGGACATACCGATACACATGCAGGTTCGTTACAGTGCATACACATTTCTTTGTAGAAGGCGAACTGGTTATGGCCGTTTTTTTCATAATCGCGGAATTTGACCTTTGTAAGGGTGTATTCGGACATGGCAGGCGGGTTCTGGTAGCCTTCGCCATTGAAAAACACGGTCTTTTCAGCCTTCATCTGATTCCATTGTTTGCACGCCACCTGGCAGGCACGACAACCTGTGCATCTTGTCATATCTATCAGAAATGTTCTATCCTGGGAAAAATCTCTTGTTGCGCTCATGACCTGTTACCTCCCTTCTCAACATTACAAAGAAATGCTTTGTACTCAGGAATGTTTGAGGTTGGACTTAATGATTCCGGGGTCAGGACGTTGGCGCTGTCTCCTGTGGCCATACCGGCGTAACCGAAATGCCACGGCATTCCTACCTGTTCAATGGGTTTTCCGTCAACAACGAAGGGTTTAAGACGGGAAGTAACCAGT
>JAPLKB010000024.1 GCA_026388275.1 Pseudomonadota bacterium | reverse complement strand
TCCCTGGGTCTTCCTGTACATATTCCCGTTGTCATCGTAGAGGAGGGTTGCGTTTTCATTTCCTGTGATCTGAGTTAATTGATTTGCTGCATCATAGACGTAATATACAATATTGGTTCCGTCGGTCTTTGTTTTCCTGTTGCCAAGCGGATCATAACTATAGCGTTCCTTGAGGGTATTGTTCGAGTTGTTCCACACTTCGGTTAGGCGGTTAAGTGCATCATAAATGTACTTATAAGGAGTGTTTGTCGAACCTATTTGTTCCGTATGGGTCTGACGGTTGCCGAAGGGGTCGTAGGTGTAGTCGTGCTGGCTGATAACGGATGAAGATGATGTAAGGTTGACTACCCTGGCAAGGCTGTTGTCAGGATTATAGGTATATTGGGTATTGACACCATTAGATAACCACTTCTCGGCGAGCCTGCCTCCGTCATCATAGCGGAAAGCAACATAGTCATTATTAGGAGCATAGATGCCGGAGAGCCTTCCTACAGGATCGTATTTATAATCAGTACGGTTGCCGTCAGAATCCGACATACGGTTGAGGAGTCCGCCGGGGCTGTAGCTGTAAGAGAGGGTCTTGCTGCCGCGGCTGTCAGCAACGGATTCGAGGCGGTGGTTGGCATCATAGGCGTAGGCATAGATCATTGAGGGGGCGGAGTTGACAACTTGTGTCGGCTGGCCGAGAGGATTTCTTGTATAAGTCACATTACCTGCCGGATTTGTCCGGGTAAGGAGTTGGTGGCCGTAACCCCAGGTATAAGTTGTTTTGTGTATTAATGGCTGGATGCGCCTGTGCCCCGACGAGGGGTATTTTGCGCCTTGCTTTGTCGACTGCGGCACCGCACAGTACTCGATGCACCGCAGGGGTACACCTCCGGGCGGCAGCGCCTTGTCTTCGCGCAATCCATCATAACGGTTCACCCTGCATGAAAATGCAGGGCAATTCATCTCAGTCTGAAACATCCTCATTGATCCTTTCTTCCTAATTAATTGAAAAATTATTCCCTGAGAAGTAACTCACTTTTAAGCAAATAGTTACAGAATACTGTATCTAATATCCTGTAAACACAACATAAAATATTTGTGCCAGCTGTCATTATTTCAGGAATGGCACTTACTTCTCAGGGATCATTTTTTAAGAGCATCCCCTAAATCCCCCCAGTATTTCAACGATCGGTGAATTCACGATCATGGCCGTCGAGGATAATCTCTCTTGTTATACCGTGCTTACGGATTTTTGCAATAAGATCATGAGAAGGATCATACATCTCACCTATAGGGTATCCTCCCAATTTCTCAAAAAAGTTATCATCATATTCTTGAACATTCATAGTGCTATGGAAAACTACACGGTAGATTGCCCCCAATGGCTCGGCAAGAACATAAGTGGAAGGATAATCGATGTTAAAATTGGCTATTGTTAAAAATATTTTTTTGGGTGATTCTGACAAACCCATTCGTGCCAACTGACTGAGTTCATTCTTCATTGTTTTGACTAACATGCGAAACATCAATTCCTTTTGGGGACTTGGAGGATCATAGCAAGGGGAACAATCTTTCGGTATTGTAATGTTGTCCTTGATCACTTGGCCAGTCTCGAAGTATCGTTTCTTATCGGGCTTGATGTTATACGGTATTGAGTACCCCTCACAACTCATCACTGCCCCCTGGCCATCTTTTATTCTCCCCGTATAAAAGCCTGCAACGTGAAAGTCAGGTTTCGTCAATAGATCGTTGATCCAAACATAAAAGCTTTCTTTATCTATTTTAATCTCAATAGGAACAGTTATGCCCTGTTCATAAGGTCCCCACCCCCAATACTTGTCCCAACAAAGCCACCTTATAAGCGCCTCTTTTGTAAATTTCACCTGCTCGTCGCTGTCAGTACAAAGGGTATAGCCTGGGATACAGGTAAACAAACAAAATAATACTAAAATTTTTATAATTACTTTAGTCATAGGTTCCTCCTATACTACTTTCACTGTTTACCATTTTTTATAATTCCTATAATAGACTTGACCACCAAATCTGATTTCTCCAGGTAGTGGCTGATAAGAGGGGTCAACCGCATGGAAGAACAGTGCACCTCCTGTAACAGCTTT
The DNA here is from genome assembly GCA_026388275.1 of Pseudomonadota bacterium. NCBI lineage: Bacteria > Pseudomonadati > Pseudomonadota > Pseudomonadota bacterium. Next base: position 30,219 of record JAPLKB010000024.1, on the reverse strand, counting down.
GGTGGGATCCGCTGTCGATCCATCGTACACTCCTTTAGCTACCTCAAAGCACCTATCGCGCACAGCGGCTTTTTCTTTAGAGAGATTAGTATTAACAAAATCTCCCCATCCAGTATTTTTCGTACTGGTTACCGATGAAAATTGATCGGGAGCTGTAATTACTTCGTAATAGGTCCATGGAAAGCCTTCTGTTTCAACACGATTGCGAACCGTCCAAGCCGTAGCCTCTAACGCTCCTGGTACTCTCCAATCCGATCTACTTTCGGCATAGATGATTTTAGCAAGCCAAAATATCGCATTCAGCCTGTTTATAGATGCTGGGGAATCGCTTGTTGACGCAAGAGAGATAGCCGCCCATGGCCATCCCCCTTGAGCTACAACTTTTTGCGCTTCATCGGTGGTTTCATTCGATGCCGCCACCTGACTGAGCCCCTGACTCCCTGCACTCAACCCCTGCCCTTGTGTCGTATCATTGCTCGTATTAAAATAGTTTGTGATCTGTGTGTCATAATTCATCTGGCCTATTTCCCTCAGTTTAAGCCCCATCGGATCGGTAAAGTTTACCGGATTGGCATTTACGTAGGCGTATGGATTAATTCCACCATTCATACCTATAGGGTCTCTCTGTGTGAACCTTCCTATAGTCGGATCGTAATACCTTGCCCGGTAGTAAACAAGTCCTGTCTCATCCGGTTCTCTTCCGGTGTAGCCGTATTGAGGGACCGTCCCCGTTGATCCCGATGATTGTTTGTTCCCCCATGCATCGAAGCGCTGGGTACCGGTTGTAGCCCCTGTCTGATCAGAGACTGCTACCACACTTCCTAACCCATCCTGATGGTAGTATTGTTTTGTTGTTCCGGCGGTTCTTATGATCGGATCATCCATGTTGGGACCATGTGTATACTGAGCTGCAGCGGTTGTCCAGTTAGTGTATTCTGATACGATGTCGGGGCCGTTGTAGAGGAAGTTCGTTGTTGACGCACCGACGGTCTTGCTGATCCTGCGGCCTTCATGATCATAGGTGTAGGTCCCTGGGTCTTCCTGTACATATTCCCGTTGTCATCGTAGAGGAGGGTTGCGTTTTCATTTCCTGTGATCTGAGTTAATTGATTTGCTGCATCATAGACGTAATATACAATATTGGTTCCGTCGGTCTTTGTTTTCCTGTTACCAAGCGGATCATAACTATAGCCTTCTATGAGGGTATTATTTGAGTTGTTGCGTACCTCGGTTAGGCGATTAAGTGCATCATAGATGTATATCCCGGGCTTTATTAAGAGCGGCTGGACGCGCCTGTGCCCCGCAGAGGGATATTTTGCGCCTTGTTTTGTCGACTGCGGTACTGCACTGTCCTCAATGTACCGCAGGGGCACACCTCCGGGCGGCAGCACCTTGTCTTCGCACAATCCATCATAACGGTTCACCCTGCATGAAAATGCAGGGCAATTCATCTCAGTTTGAAATATTTTCATTGCTCCTGGTCTTCTCCACTAATTGAATTCTATAAAAATGTTCCCCGCATTCCATTACACACTAAAAAACAGTAATAAGTTAGTTATCAAAGTTATATAGGTCCTCTATTCAATTCGTTTCTTTCTTTTTAAGGAACGTTCCCTAAGTTCTCCTAATTTGTTCTGTGTCAGTGGGTGACTTCTTTGCTCTCTTTCCTGTTCATCTCAATTTGCTATGGAAATTAAGATGAGGTAGCTTAATCTCCAGGCATCATATCTAATATTGTTTCTATACGGTCTTTTACATCACATTTAGTACATGATAACCATACTGTTACCTTGATTTGGTAAGGCCATTCATCATGCTGATAGTATTTTTCTTGAATGGCTTTAATATTTATATCGCTTAACTTTATAGCTTGTGCTGTTTTTTGAGATAAGTTACTTGCAACAATAGTTTTTGTAATTTCATGTTTTCGCCATCTTGCAGTTTTTATTCCATATTCTAAATCAGTGACTCCGTATTGTTTATCGACTTTAAGTTTCCCAACTTTTGCGGATATTTCAAAATTAACAAATATATCCTCTTTCACGAAATTTTCCGGGCAAGAAAATATTGCTATTGCATCAAATTTATCTGGTGATGTCGATATTTCTGAAGGGTCCCATTTTGTCAATTCTCGATACTCTATAATAGGTGGAACAATTTTAAGATAACTGCCTCGTTTGTCATGAATTTCTACTTGATGATTAGCAAATAACTTCAAAGCAACAGGATAAGGTTTTATTTGTTCGGCATTAACTGTTACAGCGTATAACAATAACATTATTATTAACGTATTTTTCATAACTTCTCCTCATTTTTTAAAATGAATATGCAGGTGGTTATCGTGACCCTTGTAAGGCTGAACACCTTTTATGCCTGGATCATTGAACAGTATTTTGTCAATATTTGGATTCTTTAATAGAATGTTTACCAATCCTTGTGTCAATTCCTGACTATAATATGGTGACTTATAAGATACGTTTGATTCTACCCAATCATTTCTCATTGGTCGAACATCGACATCCTGGCCGTTTTGATGTGATGAATGTGGTAGGAATTTACCGCCACTTTCTAAACTTATATTACCTACCCCAATACGTTGATATTCGGGACATATGTTGCTCCATGATTCACCAATATTCTTTATAGATTCAATAGTTTTCTCCTGTCCGAAATGACCATCCTCCCTTCCATAGGTGTAAAATCCATATCCAGAAACTGGTAATTCTTTAAAAGCTATTTTCCCCTTAGCAGGTGTGCCCTTGCCTCCTGCCAACATCATGGAAGGATCGTACCATTCAGGTGTTGACGAATCACTTTCCAAACCAGCCTTCAATGCATCCGCAACCATATTGCCAAAACTTTTTGTATCACTGCTCGTATTGTTGTAATAGTTCGTATTCTGTGTGTTATTATTTATCTGCCAGCTCTCTGCCATCAACCCCATCGGATCAGTGAAGTTCACCGGATTGGCATTTACATAGGCATAGGGATTAATTCCACCATTCATGCCTATAGGGTCTCTCTGTGTAAATCTTCCTATGGTCGGATCGTAATACCTTGCCCGGTAGTAGATCAGTCCTGTCTCATCCGGTTCCCTTCCGGTGTAGCCGTATTGAGGGATTGTTCCGCTGCCGGCGATCTTATTCCCCCATGCATCAAAGCGCTGGGTGCCTGTTGTTGCCCCTGTCTGGTCAGAGACGGCAACCACACTTCCTAACCCGTCCTGATGGTAGTATTGCTTTGCTGTACCGGCGGTTCTGATGATCGGATCATCCATGTTGGGGCCGTGGGTATACTGAGCAGCAGCGGTTGTCCAGTTCGTGTATTCAGCGATAATGTCAGGGCCGTTATAAAGGAAGTTCGTTGTTGACGCACCGACTGTCTTGCTGATCCTGCGGCCCTGGTCATCGTAGGCATATGTTTGAGTTGATTGGCCGGTCTTGTTTACCTGTGTAAGGCGGTTTAAGGCATCATATGTAATATCCGTTACGGTTGTTCCTTCATCTTCTGTCTTCTGATCCATGTTACCGTTGTAATCATAGTGAAGGTTCACAACAACAGCGCCGTTTTCACTGCCCTGTCTTATTGAATTCAATTGATTTGCTGCATCATAGACGTAATAGACAATATTGGTTCCGTCGGTCTTTGTTTTCCTGTTGCCAAGAGGATCATAACCATAGCGTTCCTTGAGGGTATTGTTCGAGTTGTTCCACACTTCGGTTAGGCGGTTAAGTGCATCATAAATGTACTTATAAGGAGTGTTTGTCGAACCTATTTGTTCCGTATGGGTCTGACGGTTGCCGAAAGGGTCGTAGGTGTAGTCGTGCTGGCTGATAACGGATGAAGATGATGTAAGGTTGACTACCTTGGCAAGGCTGTTGTCAGGATTATAGGTATATTGGGTATTGACACCATTAGATAACCACTTCTCGGCGAGCCTGCCTCCGTCGTCATAGCGGAAAGCAACATAGTCATTATTAGGAGCATAGATGCCGGAGAGCCTTCCTACAGGATCGTATTTATAATCGGTACGGTTGCCGTCAGAATCAGACATACGGTTGAGGAGTCCGCCGGGGCTGTAGCTGTAAAAGAGGGTCTTGCTGCCGCGGCTGTCAGCAACGGATTCGAGGCGGTGGTTGGCATCATAGGTGTATATGATTTTCGGGACATCCATAACTATATAACTGGGCCTTCCAACTGTCGTTAAGAAGGACATAACCCCCCTCTCACTTGTAAGTCTTTCACCCCGTGCAGCTGCTGATGCCATCCCGGTGGAGACCGGGACGTCCTTCTGTCCCTAAATCCTCCTAACGGAGTTTAAACCTCTGTATCTTACCTGTTACGCTTTTCGGGAGTTCATCGACAAATTCAACCCACCGTGGATACTTATACTTGGCCAGGCGGTCCAACACCCACTGTTTGATATCCTTCTCTAATTCCTCAGATGCATTATGACCATCTTTCAGTACAACCCATGCCTTTGGTTTTACGAGGCTGTTTTCATCATTCTTGGCTGTTACAGCAACTTCGAATACGGCCGGATGTCCCATAATACAATTCTCAACCTCAACAGGCGAGACCCAGATGCCGCCTACCTTCAGCATGTCGTCGCCGCGACCTGCACAGAAGTAGTAGCCTTCTTCATCCATGTAATATTTATCGCCTGTATTGATCCACTCACCCTGCATGGTGGCTTTTGTCTTTTCCCGCTTTCTCCAGTACTGCTGGGCTGCGCTCCCCCCTTTGACTAGGAGCATACCTATTTCTCCTTGAGGAATGTCCTGACCGTTATCGTCCACAATTTTCAGTTCATAGCCGGGTACAGGTTTTCCTGTAGAGCCCGGCCTTACTTGGCCTGGAAGGTTTGCGATGAATATATGGAGCATCTCTGTTGTGCCAATTCCGTCAATGATGTCAATACCGAAACGTTTTTTCCAGCGATGGTAGATATCCGGAGGCAGCGCCTCTCCTGCTGAAACACAGATGCGGACGGATGAAAACTCATGATTCGCGTTAGGATCAGGCGCAGTGCCCTTTTCCTCGTCCTGTCTTTCTTTGTACTCCAGCATTTGACCGTAAAGCGTCGGTATGCCGAAGAAAATGGTGGGGCGGAACTTTTCAAGGTATTGGAACATACCTTCGGGTTTAGGTGACTGTGAGCTAAGTACAACCGAAGCGCCCACAGATAATGGCAAATATCCTGAATTACCGAGACCGTAGGCAAAGAAGAGCCGTGCTGCCGAGAAAAGGATGTCATCTTCTGTAAGTTTCAGTACGCCCTGGCCAAAGGACTCTGAAACTGCCACCATATCATATTGTGAGTGTATGGCACCCTTAGGAGCGCCTGTTGACCCTGAGCTGTAAAGCCAGAAACCGACATCGTCTTTCATGGTAAACTCTGTTTTAATGGTTTCCGGCGCATGTCTGTATTTCTGTTTAAAGGGTATAAAGGCTCCATCTTTTTCCGAGATTACAATCATATCGCGGAGATAACGGAGATCCCCCTTTATTTTTGCGATAACAGGAATAAGCTGCTCAGAAACCACAAGGACTCTTGCCCTGCTGTCGTTCAGGTAATACTCATAATCCTCAGGTGTGAGCATCGTATTGGTAGGTATAGGTACAGCCCCTATTTTGATGGCGCCATAGAATATGGCATAAAACTGTGGAACATCCAGCATGATCATTATGACGCGGTCGTCAACGCGAACTCCCAGCTCGCGTAATGCATTTGCTGTTTTATTGGTCATTTTCTGGATATCATTGTAAGTGTAGTTGCGTAATTCAGTATAAACGGCAACCTTATGACCCCGACCCTGGCGCACATTCCGGTCAACAAAATAATCTGCTGCGTTGAAGAATTCTGCTGAACCTCCGTGAATCATAATTCCCTCCTTTTCACGGTTTGCCCGTGGTAATTTATTGAGACTTTAATTGAGACTCTAATATCTCCAGCATTTTTTCCACCTGATACCCTGACTGCTCGGCAGTAAGTAGCAATTCTTTTAAGAGATTATAACATCCTGTGATTTCTCCGATACGTTCTGTCTCTGTTTTCTGCGAATCTGTAAAAAAGTTAATTACAGCGATTAGTAACATATAAAGCAGAAGCTGCTCAAATGCCTCTTTGCTGAACCATAGAACATCTTTGTAATTGTTTATTTGTATAAGTTGTCTGATATCACTATCGCTCAATATATGTTCCATGACAGAGCTTATTATTTCTTCTTTTGTTGCTCTGTACCAGTGTTGACAGGTATTGAGAGTCTTTATCATCGTCAAGGATTGCGACACATGCTCCTTGTCAAACCCGAGGTTTTTAAATGTATCTTCCATAATCTGCCAAAAAAGTAATTCATCCATCCAGATAAGGCTCAATTCTTCATAGTCTGTTTCCTTATTGATCTTCCCCAGGTTAAAGGTAAATAACCAGCCGCAGAGGACATGCAATATGTTTTGATCTTTTACCAGCCTGCGATGCATATATCTGAGCGCTTTTTTATATGTTTCAGGTGCCGTTGCTTCAAGGCTGCGCTGGAGGGCAGGTATCTGGAGGACTATTTCCAGGGCGTGTGTAATTTCATCGGCAATTAATTTCTCATTGCCGGAACTGCCGGTATATTTTTTTATTTCGCTGAGAAAGTTAACAATTTTTTGAGCAGTTTCTGTAATAAATGGTTGTGGTAGGGTTTTTGTTTTTTGCATGGAAGATTTCATATATATATCCGAAACCTTCCGGAAGGTGTCGGCATTGATTAGATCCCTGAAGGAGTTATGCATGGGCAGCATCAATATCTTCTTTAATTCTTCTTCGATGCTGACAACTCCCAATCCTCCGAGGTTTGCATTCAAACTGGAATAATGGTGCCATTCATTATCATAAACTTCATGAAAGTCAGTGAAAACATGGCATGTATAATGGCCAAGTTCAATGTAAAGCCCTTTTTCATGAATCTCCCTGTTTTCCCGGATATATTCGAGGTTGGAAATATGGTCACGGAAGATTGTAAAACGGCCCCGGTCTGTTCCAAGGGCAAGGCCGTTGCCCACGTTTTTTTGCAGTAGTTCGCGTGTATTATCAGATTCTTTTTTGACAGAATACGATGCAGAGGTTTTTATCCACCCGCTCACAATATCGTTTTTATTGTGGTAAACAACAAGGGATGCCTCGTTTTCAAACCTGTTTGAGTATGCAAAAACATCTTCATTAACGTAGCCGCTGTTTGTGAAAAAGTCGTATAAAAGAAAATATTCTACTCCGGCAAAAAGGTATCGCATATGGAGGAGCGGAAAAATTTCGCGCCAGTGTCTTTCAAGAAGATATGGGTCAGGTGCTTCATCCTTGTATGCCCGCCTGTACTCCATCCCATATTTTTCTGCAAATCCTTCAATCTGGCCGTGGCCGAACATAGGCAAACCAGGCATGGTTGCCATTAAAATACACACACCAAAATATTTATTATCTTTTCCAAACTGGTCAACAGCTGTACGTTCATCAGGGTTATTCATAAAGTTGACAAATCTCCGCAGTATTTCCGGATCAAATTCAAGGATTTTTTTCATTACAGCGCGGTATCCGGCGTTGTCTTCATCTCTTAGCATATTCATAAAGGCGCTGTTATATACCCGGTGCATACCGAGGGTGCGGACAAAATATCCTTCCAATAGCCAGAAGGCTTCCGCCAGCAGCAGGGTGTCCGGTGCTTCGGCTGCAACCCTGTCTACCACTTCACGCCAGAATTCCTCCGGCATAAGAGCATTAAATTCGCCTTTTGTGAGACCGTATTCTGCCCGTGTGGGTATGGCCCCGCCTGAACCAGGTTCAGGAAACCAGAGGCGCTGATAGTGCTTTTTCGTTAATGTCATTGCTGCATCAAAACGGATAACAGGAAATTTGCCTGCAACATACAGGATTGTCCGGATCATTGCCTCCCGGACTTCCGGGTTGAGATAATTGAGTTGCGCCGTATCATTCCAGGGCATGCTTGTCCCGTCATTGCCGTGATACACGTATTTTTCGCTGCCGGTCCAACGGTCAGTGCGTTTGAATACAACTGCAGCATCGGTACGATTATAGTAATGATCCTCAATATTTATACCCACTCTCTCATCAGTCGATAAATCCTGACCATTAAAGGCATACCAGGGGAAGGGGTTGTAATCTAACGAGATAAACCAGTCAGGGTGTTCTATCAACCATTTTGAATAGATACCGACGTGGTTGGGCACCATATCGCTGGCAAGGCGTATACCTTTTTCCCATGCCCTGTTCTTAAGTATTTCGTAGGCTTCCTCTCCTCCAAGGTCTGCTGCAATTACATAATCAAAGAGGGAGTATGCCGACGGCACCGCATCGGGGTTGCCGCATAACTGTTTGATTTTCTGTGAAACCTGGCTGCGTTCCCAGATGCCGATTAACCATAAACCTGTAAATCCCTGATTTTTCAAACGGCTTAACTCTTCATCCGGGATATGGTCAAGGCGGGTAACGGGGTGACCATATTTTTTCGAAAGCTGATCAAGCCATACATAAATATTCTTTGCAATAAGGATCAGTCTTGGCATCCAATCCCTGTCTGGACTGAAACGTTCGGTTTCGGCAAGCCCTACTAATCCGGCCAGGTCGGTGAATTCAAAGCGCCTGGAAGGTCCGGGGCCTGTAAAAGGTATCTTTTCTTCTTCCTTTATGAGATCAAATGTACTGAGCATCCGGCGTACAAACTTGTGTATGAGTTTGCCCCAACGTTCCCTGATATATTCAAGCTGTCCCTGCAAAGAATGTGGAACCTCGATTGCCGGGCTGCGAAGCATGTCGATAAGATTTTGATTATCAGGACCGAATCCCGGCTGACTGTCTATAAATATTTTTAAATCGGAAATAATTTCAAGATAGATTGTTTCTTTTTTTATTGCAATATCATTAAAAAGTTCAGAAAAAGGTAAAAATGCCGGGTTCATATTTGCAAGCCAGAGCATAAGCATTTCTTCCAGCACTAAATGCCGGTTCGGGATGCCGGCTATTGTTTCATTGAGATAAGCTTCAACAGTAATTTCCTGCCTGTATACGGCAACAGTGGGAAACTCAACAGCAAAAGCATGCAGAGCCTTGTCCACCTTTTCCTGTCCATGTCTTTGATATAGCCAATCAAGGGATCTTCCCATGACTTCCGGGTTTACTTGCTCGCAATAAAGTTTAACCACGTGATGAAGTATCTCGTCTATCAACCCCATCGCATTGATATGTCCTGCTTTAACAGCCTGCTCCGGAAAATTAGCCAGGTCTCTTTTTTGGTTCATTTTCTGGGCAAATATGCGTGCAGCATGAAAATTTGCAAAAATTACATTGCCGGTTATGGAGAAAAGGGTATCATCGAACCGGTAGCGGTCTCTTGCAGTACGGGATATATGAAATTCCATTGTTGAGTATCGGGCCATATATTGGCACATGCTAACACAGGTGCGCATAGCAGTCAACAGGCCATTAAAAACAAAATATTTTTGACGTTTTTCTGATAAAACGGAAACATATTTCTTTCTCCTATATACTATATGAGGATGTTTTTTGGTTTTTCTCAAAGGATATTTGTGCTATAAAAGGGGCTATATTATAAAGGGATAGCTATCAAAATGAAGATTATCATTCTTGGGACAGGCACATCTATACCTTCGCTCAATAGAGGTTCATCTGCTTATCTTATTATAACCGAAGGACAAAAGATACTTGTAGACATTGGGCCTTCTGTAGTTAGAAGGCTCCTTGAGTATGGTTATTCTGTAAATGATATTGATGTGATTGTGCTTACTCATTTTCATGTTGACCATACAGCGGATTTATCAACCTTTTTATTTGCCTGCAACTATGGGATAAAACCAAGGACAGAACCTCTCAGGGTTTTCGGAGGGCCTGGCATACATAAATTCTATAAGGGATTGCTGAATGTTTATCCATGGATTTCCCCGAAGTCCTATAAAATGATGCTGAAAAGTATTTATCGGGGACAGGAGGAAGTAAATGATGTGCTTATCAGGGCTGCAAAGGTAAACCATAACAAAGAGAGCATCGGCATCAGCTTTGAAAAGGTAAAAAGAGTTGTCTTTTCAGGTGATACCGATTATTCGAAAAATCTCATGAAACTTGCTTATAGAGCGGATCTCCTTATAACGGAATGTTCTTTTCCTGAAAGAAAAGTAAAGGGTCATATCAATTTAAGTGTCCTGGAAAAGATGGTAAAACAGGCTCAACCGGAAAAAGTAATTCTTTCACACCTCTATCCGGAATGGGATACTTTTAAAGGTATCTTACACAAACCTTATCTTATTGCAGAAGATGGTCTGGAGATTACGCTATAATCTGATTCTGACATTGAAATATACTTTTTGCTGTAACTTCATATCGTCAGGAATAAGCCGTTGCATTCGAGGAAACATCTCAGATCTTAATATATGAGAACAAAATGTTCAGCCGCAAAGAGCTTTACCTTGAATGGCAATTGATCGTAATCCCGAAGAAATGATGTACGAATCTTTGATTACATCGGAATACTCTTGTCAAATATATTGTGTTTTATAACTTCTCCCTCAACCATAAATATGACATCTTCACAGATATTCGTTGAAAGATCGGCAATACGCTCAAGGCTTCTGGCTATTTTCAGAAGATGGAGGGAACGCTCTATTTTAGAAGGATCTGCTGCCATCAATGTAATAAGTTCCTGTAAAATCTTATTTCCCAGTTCATCAACAACACTGTCCCTTTCGCATACATTTTGCGCAAGCACCGGATCCTCATTTATGTATGAGCTGATGCTGTCTTTCAACATTTTTACTGATTCTTCCGCCATTTTAGGTGTGTCTGTCAATGGTTTTACCTGTGGGCGATCTATCAGGAAAAGTGCGCTTTTGGAGATATTTACCGCATAGTCGGCAATCCTTTCGAGATCGTTATTTATCTTCAAAACCATAAGTATTGTCCTTAAATCCTTTGCTTTCGGCTGATACTGAGCAATCATCCCGGTGCATAGTTCATCCAGTATGATTTCCGTTTCATTTGCCTTCGGCTCATCCTTTTCTATAACTTCATCGAGCTGTTCCCGATCTTTGCTGAGAAGACCATTAATACTTTTGTCGATCATATTCTCGACAAATGTGGCATATTCTATAAGTTCTCTTCGTAGTTCTTTTATCTTTTCACCTAACATTCCATCTGTCTCCTATCCGAATTTTCCTGTGAGATATTCTTCGGTCCGCTTATCCTTCGGCACGGTAAACATTTTTTCAGTTGGACCGAATTCTATAAGTTCGCCCAGGTAAATAAAAGCGGTAAAATCAGACACTCTTGCCGCCTGGGCAATATTATGGGTAACAAGAAGCATGGTCACATTCTTTTTTAGTTCGACGATGAGCTCTTCAATATGAGCAGTTGATTTCGGGTCTAATGCTGAAGTAGGTTCATCGAGAAGCAGTATTTCCGGGTTCATGGCAAGGGCACGGGCAATGCATAGCCGCTGCTGTTGTCCTCCTGACAGAAAGGTGCCTTTCCTGTAAAGCGCATCTTTCACTTCATTCCAAAGAGCAGCGCCTTTCAATGATTTTTCAACAATCGTATCGAACTCACCCTTCCTGAGCCGGATGCCGTTCAATTTATACCCCGCAATGACATTATCGTAGATGCTCATCATAGGGAAAGGGTTCGGCTTCTGGAAGACCATGCCTATTTTTCTTCTCAATAAGATGGGTTCCATAGAGTAGACATCATCGCCCCTTAAATATATCTTCCCGGATACCTTTGCTCCGGGGATAAGTTCATGCATCCTGTTCACACATCTGATAAGGGTAGTCTTACCGCATCCTGAAGGGCCCATCAGTGCAGTAACAAGATTATCCGAAATTGAAATATTGATATCCTTCAATATCCTGTTGTCGCCGAAAAAGGCACTGAAATCTTTAACAGTTAGAACTGAACTTTCCATTTAATAGCTATTCCCCTTGCAATGAGATTGAAACCAAGGACTACTGCCACAAGAATAAAAGAGGCCCCCCAGGCAAAGGCATGCCATTCCGGGTAGGGACTCATAGCGTAATAGAAGATACGATAGGGCAGTGAATCCATAGGTTTGAAAATATTATAATTCATAAACTGATTCCCGAAAGCAGTAAAAAGGAGCGGCGCTGTCTCGCCGGTAATTCTTGCAACACTCAGCAGTATACCTGTAAGAATACCGCTCACGCCTGTTGGCAGGATGACTTTCAGGATTGTCTTGTAGTAAGGCACGCCAAGGGCAAGAGATGCCTCTTTAAGTGTATAAGGCATCAGCTTAAGCGTTTCTTCAGTTGTTTTAATAATAACGGGCAGCATCATGATGGACAGGGCAATGCCGCCTGATAAAGCAGAGAAACCCTTAAAAGGTGCTACAAACCACATATATACAACAATGCCTATCACGATTGACGGCGTGCCCTGCAGGACAACAACACACAATCTGACCATATGGGCAATCTTTCCTTCACTTTTCTCGGAAAGGTAAATACCCGCTGAAATACCGAAAGGTATAGATAAAACACTGGAAAGGATAATTAGAAAAAAAGTTCCGATTATAGCGTTATAAATACCTCCTCCTGCTTCACCGAAGGGCTTGGGGAGTTGCGTGAGAAACTCCCAGTTGATTACTGCAATACCGTTTCTCGTAATGTAGTAAAGTATAAGCAGAAGCGGAAGGATCGATATGAATGCAAATAATACGACAAGATATTTAAAAAGCCTGTCCTTAAAAATCCTTTTTTTCAAATGGCTTTCCATCATGTCACCTCTTTAGATGTTTCAAGGCTTATTTTCCTGATTACATGAATACCGATGATGTTAACAACCGTTGTTACAAGAAAAAGTACAAGCCCGATATAAATAAGTGATGATGCCGTTACTCCTGTTGCTTCGGCAAATTCATTGGCAATAACGCTTGCCATGGTATTGGCAGGGCTGAAAATACCTGTGGGCAGAAAATTGCTGTTCCCGATAAGCATGGTCACAGCCATTGTTTCGCCGATTGCCCTTCCAAGAGCCAACAAAATCCCTGCAAGTATGCCTGACCGCGCATAGGGGATAATAATGTTTTTTATTACCTCAAATCTTGTTGCGCCAAGTGAATAGGCGGCTTCCTTTAAATCAGAAGGAACAAGTGTTACGACCTCCCGGCCTATTGAAGCTGAAAAAGGGATTATCATAATAGCAAGTATAAGGGCCGATGCGAGTATCCCTACTCCATGAGGGGCTACACCGAATATATTTTCCAACGATCTTACAAGGGGTACAAGAAGAAATAAACCCCACAGGCCGTATATAACAGAGGGTATGCCGGCCAGCACTTCTATGGAACTTCTCAGAAACGTTGAGACCGGACCTTCCTTGAAATATTCACCAAGGAAAATGGAGATTGAGATGGAAAATGGAATAGAAATAAGCAGGGATAAAAATGATGTTAAAAGAGTCCCGACAAGAAATGGGAAGGCTCCGAACTTTTCCGCCGAAACATCCCAGGTCTTTCCAAAAAAGAATTTAAGACCGAAGACCTTTACAGAGGACAGGGACGAAACTGCAAGCGTGAGAAAAACAGCGAGAAGCAGCACAACAATTATTATTGCTGAAAAAGCAAGGACTCCCTGGAACACTTTCTCCGATTTATCAATGTTACTTTTCATTCTATTTTGCATAAGAACAGCCCTGACTTAGTTTACATCTGGATATCCCGGATGAGAAAATATCGGTTTCAGTATCGGAAAGAAGGATTTTTTTGTTCTGGCAAGGAAGTCAAGGGATTGCGCGGAGGCGTACAACACGTACGCCGCACAAGCAAAACCGCGGATTGACGCCGCCAGGGCGGAAAATGACCCTTTCCGGACGGAAACTACTTGAGTATCTGCGCTCCATTATATGTCAGCGACTTTATTATTTTCTCGGATTTTGCCGCAGCCTCTTTGGACAATGGGGAATACTGGAGAGGCTCCACAAATTTCTGACCATCCTTTATAACCCATAATAAGAGCTTTGTAAGGGCCTCAGCCTTTTCTTTAGTCCTGCTGCCGTAGTTTTGTTCTTTATAGAATATAAGCCATGTAAAACCGCTTATGGGATAGCCTTCGCTTGCACCAGTGTCTGTCAGGGAAACGTTTGTATCATTTGGAATTTTAACATTAGCTGCTGCGCTCACTGATTTTATTGTGGGTTCTACAAACTTGCCTGATTTGTTTTTGATATTCCCGAAAGCCATTTTATTCTGCAATGCATACAAGAGTTCTATATAACCTATTGAGCCGGGCGTTTGTTTCACATATCCGGCTACACCCGGATTACCTTTCTGACCGATATGACCTTCAGGCCAGTTAAGGGATTTTCCTGTGCCGATTTTCTCTTTCCATTCCTTGCTCACCTTGCTTAAATATTCGCTGAATATATAAGTCGTTCCGCTTCCGTCAGCACGACGGACAACGCTGATTGTTAGATTCGGCAGTTTTATCCCGGGATTTATTGACAAGATCTTCGGATCATTCCACTTTTTAATCTTGCCGAGAAAAATATCTGCTATCAGATCAGGTGTAAAATTCAGTTTAGGATTCCCGGATAAATTATAGGTTACGACAACAGCGCCAAGACTCGTGGGAATATGGAGCACCGGAGTACCCGCTTCTTGAAGTTCTTTATCAGTCATGAATGCATCGGTCCCGCCGAAATCCACTGTTTTTTTGGTTAGCTGGTTAATCCCTCCGCCTGAGCCAATACCCTGGTAATTGACTTTAACTTTGTATTGCTGGTTGTATGCATCGAACATTTTTGAATAGAGCGGCTGGGGAAATGTAGCACCAGCGCCTAACAATTCCTCTTCTTTCGCAAATGAAGCATTTGAAAATACGAAAGACAGTAATGTTATCACTAGGAACATTTTAAAGATAGTTTTCATTTATTATACATCCTCCTTTTGAAATATTTATGATAATATTATAATGAAAGATTGTTAATAGAGCGTTAAAGAAATGTTAAGTTTCGGTTAACTTAATGTCCGACATCAAATATTTTATAGCATCTTTTATAAAGACCATCGTTTGTAGATAAAACATTATATTATGTTCCAGCAAGCCTATAAACCTATCTGCTTGCCGGAACACTTGATTGACTCATAGTTTTTAAATTCTTTAATAAGAGTTGATGGAGAAACAATATAAGATATAAGCTTAACCCCTGTTTATGATATTGCTTTCAAAACTTGAAGAGAAAATCCAACTGCCCCAAGTGTTCGGTAGCCGGGTTGCCATTTCTATTAGCGGCAGATCGAACCGGTCGGACTGCCCAGGTATTGTAGTAATTCAGCCCGAGACTGATATTTTTCGTTAAGCCGAAGGCAGTCTTAATCCTGTGACCCATAGAATTCGTGGCGCCGCCGTAGAAGCTTGCGTCAGGGAATATGTCGAGTATGGCATCTCTTTCATACCTGCGGAATGTGTACTCGACGTTCCAGTCAGCAAACTTTGCCAAGCTGGGGTATCCTATGTTGAATCCGGCAAGATATCCCTTGTTGTCCCGTATGGGATCAGGGTTGGTAACATATCCGCCCAGAATGCCGAGATATGGTATTATCTTTGATCCGAATGGATCCTTGAATCCCAGCTCAGCGCCGAAGGCATATGAATTGTACTCATAGGTGTACCCCTTCCCGGCCGTGACCGTATTCTGGTTTGTTGTCCCTGTAAGAGTAGAAAATCTTGTGACATTTGCGAAGCCGTTGTATCCGGCAGTGAGTTTCAGGGATGCATCCTTGGTGAAATTAAGCTTAATGCCGGGCTGGGCCACATACATGATGGCATCGGGATCGGATGTTCTCTCTGAAAGGAGATAAAATGCTCCGTCAAAAAAGAGATCGACGTAGGGAGATACGGTACCGCTCAGTTTGATCGCAATACCTTCAGGGTTTATGTCATTGGTTAGAAGAAAGTCGGAGGGCTGCCATACAGGGTTATTGAACTTACCGCCTATGATGGAAAACCACTTTGCTGGTTGGTACCTGGCGTATGCATAGTCTATCCAGATGGGTTTCCTGGTAAAGGCATCGCTCATTGTCTGATTTTGTGAGCGCGCATTGCCGTTTGCGCCTGCTAAAGTACTGGCATATTCTCCACTGCCAAGACCAACGCCTACCGTAACCTGGTCGGTTATTACCGTCTCAGCGCCCAGTCTCAATCTATACCGTTCCCTTTCTCTCGTACCGGACGATGTCTCGGCCTTGTCAGAAAGCTCCCCGCGCAGCCTGAGGTCACCCTTAAATTTCGTATTCTTTAGCCAATCCGGTATTTCCAATACCTTCTTTGCTTCATCTGTCTTTGCCAATGTCTCTTTGGCCTTTGCTTCTTCTTTAGCGGCAATCTCCTTAGTTTCTTTTGCAATAGTTTCAGCCTCTGAATAGGTTATGATCCCCTTCTTTTCAAGTATCTTCAACAAAACTTCCATCTCACTGCTTGCTCCATATGCTGATTGTGTGCAGAAGATTGCAATAAATAAACCTGTCAAAGCATAAAACCATTTTTTCATCTCTTTTCTCCTTTATAATATTGTTTAATATTGTAGTAGAATTGTAACGGTGCTTTGTTAATTTGATATTAAAGAATTATTATTTTTTGGTTAACTTGTTTGGATTAAAGTATTGATATTCGGTTAAAACTGAATCATATGGTAACGAAATTAAAGAAGTTTAACAGCAATTTCATAACGGCAGTTCAATGATGAATTTTGTGCCGCTGCCATGGGTGCTTTTTACATCTATAAATCCGTTATGAAGCATAACAACATGCTTTACAATGGAAAGCCCAAGGCCTGTTCCGCCGAGTTTCTTGGAACGGGATTTGTCAACAACATAAAACCGCTCAAATATTCTTGATAAATGTTCATTTGTAATACCTATTCCTGTGTCCTCTATGACGATTTCGATCTTGCCCTCTTTTTCTTTTAGAGATATTTTTATACTTCCCTTTTCCGTATACTTAATCGCATTGTCTATCAGGTTTATAAACATTTGTTCCAGCTTGAAGGGATCGGCTTTTATAAGCGGTAGGTTGGCGCTGATATCCATGTGTAAGGACAGGGATTTTTCTTTTAATTTTTGTTCAAAAATCCTTGTTATGCTTTCAAGAAGAACCTTCAGGTCTACCTCTGCGGGCACAAGCTCCATGCTTTTTTCTTCCAGTTCGGACAGGAACAGCAGGTCATTGATTATATTGATCAGTCTATCCGTATTTCGGCGAACAATATCCAGATAATGCCGGTTTTCTTCAGAAACAACCTTATCCTGCAGCGTTTCCACGAAACCTTTTATGGCGGTCAGGGGGGTGCGAAGCTCATGGGAGATATTGGAAACAAAGTCTGTTTTAATCTTTTCCAAATCCCTTATGCTGGTAATATCATGAAAGATGACTGCTATTTCTTCCTTTGCGCCAAGGAAGGTTGCGCTGCACAAGAAAGTTTTATTGTTAAAGGAAATCTCTTCAGAGATATTGGTTTTTGTGTCTTTTGTCTTTTTTATGAGTTCATCAAACTGAGGGGCTCTGAAACATTCCCAGTACAGCCTTCCTTCAGCAAGGTCGCTCCCGATAATCTTTCTGAAACTGTTGTTGCTCAGTACGATTTCTTCTTCTCTGTTTAAAACAAGGATGCCTTCCTGAAGGGACGATATAACGCTGTCCAGCTCTTCTTTCTGTCTTGTCAGCTCATCAAAGAGTGCTTTAATTCGAGCTGCCATACTGTTAAAACTGTCTGCAAGCTCCCGTAACTCATCGTTGCTTTTCAAAAATACCCTGGCGCTGAAATCTTCATCGGCAATTCTTCGTGAAACAGCACTTAATTCCTTAATGGGTTTTGATAGACTTCTTGCAAACATGAAAGATATAAATAGGGATAAGGCAATTATTAATGAAGATATTTCCAGAATTCTCATTCTGGCATGGTCGATTATTGCATTTATATCTTTCAGGAACAGGCTTAACCTTATAACCCCTATTGTTTTATCATTCTTTTTAACAGGAAGGGCAATATAAAGCATCTGTTTTTTTAATGTTTCACTTTCACGCAGAAACCTTCCTGTCTTGCCTTCCACAGCCTGGGCTATCTCTGGTCTTGTTCCATGATTTACCATCAATTCCGGATTTTCTTCTGAATCGGCGAGGACTGTGCCGTTTGGAGCGACAATGGTAACTCTTGTGTGAATTTTGCCCCCCAATTTTCTGGCAAGGGCATTCAACTCTCTAATATCGTTTTTCTCTAAAAAGGGTTTAATCTGTTCTTCCAGAGCAATCCCGAGATTTTTTAAATGGTTTGCAGTTGATTCTATATAATAATCTTTTACTGCCGTAAAAGAAAAAGCCAGAATAAGCCCGGACATAATAAGGGTTATCAATAAAAAACAACCGAATATCTTTAAGAATATCGATTTTTTCATTCTTCTATCCTGTACCCGAGACCTCTTATGTTTTTAATAAATATTGCCGCATTTTCCAGTTTCTCCCTGAGATGCCTTATATGCACATCTATGGTTCTGTCTATGACGGTCTTTTCCTGGCCCCAGAGATGGTCCAGAATCTGTTCTCTACTCTGAATTCTCCCCTTTTTTAAAGCAAGAAGCTGTAAGATCTTGAATTCAGTTGTTGTTAATTCTATTTTTTTACCTTCAACTTCAACTTCATATCTTTCCAAATCTATGTTTAAAATATCGCCTATACTGATTATTTTTGTTTCTTCTTTCGGTTTGTTTCTTCTTAATACTGCCTTTATCCGTGCCACAAGTTCTCTTGGTGAAAAAGGTTTTGTTACATAATCATCAGCGCCAAGTTCAAGACCGAGGACCTTCTCGGTCTCCTCCGTCTTTGCCGTAAGCATAATAACAGGAATAGAAGCATATCGGTCATTTCTCTTAAGCAATTTGCACACTTCAAATCCATCCGTATCAGGCAGCATCAGATCCAGTATGATAAGATCAGGGGTTTCAGCTCCAAGAAACTTATAGAAGCTCTCAACGTCAATAAATTCTTTTGTTCTGAAACCTGCATTTTTGAGATGCAGCGAAACAAGCTCCACTATATCCGGTTCATCATCTACGATGGCAATCATTTTTTGTATCACAAAGATTTCTCCTAAAAGTATTTTTTCTGATTATATTACTTATTGTTAATATTCTCAAAATATTTCTCTTAAAGCAATTTATGGCAATATTGAATCCTGATCCCGGCAATCATAGCTTTTTCATTCTTTATAATCACATTTGTCCGGATGCTATGCTTTTATAAAAAGAAAGATTTAAACATATCCATGTTTGCTGAAAACCATTGACTTAATTGTGTTTAACAGGATATTATGTGGAGTTTCAAGACCTTGAGATGTCAGTTTTCCGGGATAATTTAATCCTGTTGAACATATGGTAAGGCAAAAATCATTTTTGCGATATATCTAACCTGACAAGAAAAAAGCCGGGGTTCGGGTAAGATGCTGTAGAATTTTACGAGGTGACCATGAGAGGCAAATATATCGTTTGTACAAATATTTTTATCATATCTGCCTTCCTTTTATGCCCATCCGGCCTTTCATTCGCACAGACAAAGGCCCCTGCTGAGCCCCTTACGATTGGAGTTGAGGGCGGGAAGTTGCCTCCGGTTACATTCTCGCATAAAACGCATACTGAAAAATCGAAGATCGACTGTGCTGTCTGCCATCATAAAGACGACAACCCGAAAGAACCTCAGGGGTGTCTCAAATGCCATTCCGTAAAAGTTACAGGAAATAATGCGCCTGCGGCAAAAATGGTTTTTCATAAAATGTGCATAACCTGCCACAAGGAAAGCTTAACAAAGGGCATTAAAGCCCCGGTACAGTGTATTGAGTGTCATAGAAAATGAATCACTCTGCTGCAAGTGTACGTAGTAGTATTGGATGTGAAATAATAAAATGAAATTATCTCGAAGCAAGCTTCCGGGTACGAACCAGCGGGGCAATAATATCTATAAACTACTAACATCGCCGAAGCTGACTATATTTTTACTTGCCTTTATTGCGATAACTTCCATCTTCGGGACTGTAATAAAGCAGAAAGCGGATATTGAGGAGTATCCTTCCGTCTACTCGGAAAGTACATACAGAATCATACGTTTCTTTAGTCTTGACGATGTGTACCATAGCCCCTGGTTTCTCGCAGCTATTGCGCTTTTTGCCGTTAACCTCGGTCTCTGTACGTTCGGAAGGTATAAACATTTTCAAAAAACACAAAAAAACCCCATAAACCTGCCTGGTGAACAGGTTTTATCAACTATGCCAATGCACTTTTCTGTAAAAGCAACATCTGCGGGTCACGGAATAAACTTATTGAAAAAGCATTATAAGATTATTCATGAAGAAGAAAATGGAGCGGTACTCGAAAAAGGCATTGCTGCCCGCTATGGTGCCCTTATAATTCATTTAAGCATACTTATCATACTTGCAGGCAGTCTAATCGGACTTGTCTTTGGGTATAAAGGGTTCGTTGTTTTGAATAAAGGAGAAACAAAAAGTACAATAACCGTACGTGGCAGCAAAAAAGAGGTGTACCCTGGATTTGCCATCAGGTGCAAGGACTTCAGGGTGAGTTTTTATCCGGGCGGTCAGCCGAAAGATTATGTAAGCAGTCTCGAGGTTATTGAAAACAACAAAGTAATTACAGAAAAGGATATAAGGGTGAATGACCCCCTGAACTATAAAGGCATTTATGTGTATCAGTCAAGTTATGGTGCTGTCCCTTATTTTATATTCAACATTGACGGCGAGGAGGTAGCGCTGAAAGAAAGAGATACCTATGAAAAAGACGGTCTCATTCTGATGGTTGTACGGTTTGAAAATGCAGTCCATGATTTTGGTCCCGGAGTGCTGGTGGCATATCTGGATCAGGAAGAAACTAAAACCGTCTGGTTTTTAAAAAATGTAGAGAGAATGAAAGAGAGGGATATCCAGGGTGTGAACATAAGGCTTGAAGATATTAAAGAAGATTTATATACCGGCCTTGAGGTATCCAGTGATCCCGGCATATGGGTTGTGTGGACGGGTTTTGCATCTATACTTTTCGGGTTATATATAAATTTTTTCATATACTACAGAAAAGTTTATATCAGAAAAACATCTGATGGTATAATTGTTGCCGGGCATGCGTTCAGGAATCAGGAAGCTTTCAGGGAAGAGTTTGAAAAATTAAAAAAAGAGTTTTCAGCCAATGAGCCATAAAATTCTCGGTTTTGCAACTTTTATGTACCTTTTTATCTTTTTTCTCCATGTGCTTTATTTTGCAACGCACAAACAAAAGGTCATCTCTGTAATATGGGCAGCTTTCTATGTAACGCTCGGGCTGCATACAGCGGGGTTGGTGTTCAGATGGGCAGAGTCATACAATCTTGGAATAGGGCATGCACCTTTGTCAAACTTTTACGAATCCCTGATTTTTTATGCATGGTGTATATGTTTTGTACTTGTTGCAATGAAAAAAAAGCTGTCTTATCCGGCTATTACCATGCCGGCATCCCTTATTGCCCTTTTATTTATGGGTTATGCCTCTCTTTCCAAATCTGTTGAAAAAACGATCCAGCCTCTTATCCCTGCACTCCAGAGCAACTGGCTGCATATACATGTTTTTACCTGTTTTATTGCATACGCCGCTTTTGTCATATCATTTATATCAAGCCTGTTGTATCTTTTTAAACGTAAAGATACCCTGCCGCCAAGAGAAACTCTGGAGAATATAAACTACAGCAGTGTTGTCATAGGATTTTCCATGCTCAGCACAGGAATACTTACCGGCGCCGTATGGGCGCACTATGCATGGGGGTCTTACTGGAGCTGGGACTCTAAAGAAACATGGTCGCTTATTACCTGGATAGTATATGCTCTCTTTCTCCATGCAAGGCTTGTGAAGGGTTTAAAAGGAAAAAGAATGGCTTTTTTCTCAATACTTGGTTTTTTATGTGTAATCTTTACATATTTTGGTGTAAATTTTATTTTATCCGGGTTACATAGTTATATGATATAAAAAACTGTTTATTGATTTAGACAGATCAAGTGGTTTGAAAGATGTTAAGGGATGATTAAGGATATGAAAAAGAAAAGGCCAAAAAGCCTTATACTTTTTGGAAACGGCATTAACTGTGAATATGAAACTGCTTATGCGCACAAACTTGCCGGTTTTGAGCCTGAGCTTATGCATATTAATATGCTGAGAGAAAAGGCCCTCGAAATACATAACTATATGTTTATTCATCTTCCCGGTGGATTTCTCGACGGCGATGATCTCGGGTCTGCAAAGGCACAGGCGGTAAAATGGAAATATCAGAAGATAAAGGATTCAGAAGATAGATTTATTGACGAGCTTGTGAAATTTGTTAAGGATGGTAAAATTATCCTTGGTATATGCAACGGATTTCAACTTCTTGTTAAAACAGGATTACTGCCCGGTTTATACAGTGACTACGGCAAACAGGCCGTTACCCTCACATTTAATGACTCCGGGAGATTTGAAGACCGATGGGTAAGCTTAAAAACTAATCAATTTTCCAGTTGTATTTTTACAAGAGGCATGGATAATATTTATCTGCCTGTAAGACATGGCGAAGGGAAACTTGTACCGGAAAGTACGAATACTTTGAACTTATTGAAAGAAAACGGACATATCGTGATGCAGTATGTTGATGAGAAAGGTTGTGAAACAGGAGAATATCCGTATAATCCCAATGGATCAATTGAAGCTATAGCCGGTTTGTGTGATCCCAGCGGAAGGATATTTGGTCTTATGCCCCATCCTGAAGCTTATATCTATTATATTCAGCATCCGAGGTGGACAAGGGAAAATGTGATAAACCAGGAAAACGGTTTAAAAATATTTAACAATGCATTTAAATATGTGACAGAAAATATATAGGAGGTTATTAAATGAACAAAATTGATATAATCAACAAAGTTGCAGAAGATCTGAAATTAAACCAGAAGGTGGCTAAAGTTGCAGTTGACACAATAGTGGACACTATAAAACAGGCCATTGTGAAGGGCGAACGGGTGGAAATCAGGGGTTTTGGAAGTTTTACCATCAGACAATACAAGGCGTATAAAGGGAGAAACCCTAAAACAGGACAATTGGTAGATGTTAAACCCAAAAAGCTCCCCTACTTTAAAGTAGGCAAAGAGCTTAAAGAGATGATCTGGAAAGAATAAATTTGTTTTGGATTTTGGATTTGAAATTCCAAAATTCACAATCCTTATAAGAATTCAGGTTCAAAGATAGCATCAAAAGGGTACCCGGACCAAGCCCCGGGATACCCTTTTGATAATTATAATCCAGGCCAGTAGGGGCGTAGAGTTTTCTTTACCATTTCAACAACATAAATAACTTCGTTTGAAGGGTTCCCTTTTTTGCCCTTGGAAGCAGATGCTGAAGTGCCCTTCATTTCCAGTATGACAGACCTCACTGCGTCGGTAAGTCCCTTCAGGTCGTATCCTCCTTCCAGGGCAAAAAGAATCTTACCGTTACAATGCCTGTTTGCAATATCGAGAAGGATGCCCGTCATTTCGGCAAAACCGTCTTCAGTAACTTTCATGCTGCCCAGCGGGTCATTGTAGTGTGTATCAAAACCTGCTGAAACAAGAACTATTTCAGGTTTGAACAGATCGGCTATCGGCAGCAGGACTTCTTTAAAGACATATGAGTAATCGGGATCTCCCATGCCTTGCGAAAGAGGTACATTGACTGTATATCCTTTTCCTTCATTCTCACCCACTTCTTCATACCAGCCTGTTCCCGGATAGTACGGATATTCATGGGTCGAAAAATATAGTATTTTAGAATCATGGTAAAAACTGTGCTGCGTTCCGTTTCCATGATGGATATCAAAATCAACTATAAGAATCCTGTTTAACTTGTACTTTTTTTCAAGATATCTTGCACAAACAGCCACATTGTTGAATATACAGAACCCCATGGCTCTGTTCCGTTCAGCATGATGTCCAGGCGGTCTGACAAGGGCAAAACCCGAGTTGATTTCATTGGCGACAATCTTATCCGCAAGCTCCAGCATACCGCCCACAGCCATGCATGATGCTTCGTAGGACTTTGGCGATACTACTGTATCCGGGTCAAGCCTTTTCTCCCTGCCTTTTGTAGAAGCGATGGATTCAATGTAATACATATCATGGTTAAGGGCTATTTCCTCATGCGTGGCCATCCTTGGAGAAATATATTCAATACCGCTGTCATCTATGGCATCGAGCATTGAGTATATGTTTTTCAGTCTGTCAGGGTTCTCAGGATGGTATGAATCCGTGATATGTTCCAGGTAAATATCATCTCTTACTATACCAATAGTCATAGCTGCTCCTTTTCGGACAAAATTGCAGTTCTTTTATGCAACCATTCATTTTCAATCAATTGATGCCCCGAAGCCTTACTTCGGGGTGACCACATTGCCTCGAAGCTCTGCTTCGGGGTGACCACATTCCCTCGCCCCTTGAGGGAGAGGGCAGGGTGAGGGGGAATAATCATGTTCCCCATTCTTCTGATTCCTCGAAGCTCTGCTTCGGGGAGGTTCATTGGAGGAAATATTCCAATATTTTTAAATAAATATTCCCTTAATAAACTGTCCACATAATAAGCTGTCCATAGCTGCACAATATACTCATTATAGACATGAACAGTTTCTTGTTCAAGCTAATATTTTCCATAAATCCTGTTTAAAAATCTCCGAAGCTGTCATATTTGGTAAAAAATCCGGAAACAGGATACTCCGGGCTTGAATCTTCTTGAAATATAGGAAGTATTGGTGGTAATGAATAGGACAGATTTCTGCAGATGACAAGAACGGCAGGCTTCTTGCATTGATTCTCCCGGTCACCCGGGAGCTTTTCAGGCATGGTATCTGTATTTTGTTTTTCTTCCATGCAAAAGAATGCCCTGGTTTTGAAAAGATAACGAATGGAAAGCACTCAATTAAATCGTATTTATAAAAAATTACAGAACTTACTGGCCAGCCCGGAAGAGCCTTTTCTCGTCCAGTCAATTGAGGCGCAAAAGCTCTTTGTCTGCGAAAAGGATAGAATCATCGAGCATTTCGACTCATCTACCTCACGTTTTGGTAATGGTATTCGGGAGGACTCTTTCAGGACACCCATCGGCGTCCATCGGATTACTGAGAAAATCGGAGCCAATGCTCCTTCGGGCCGCATTTTTAAAGAACGTAAAGACACCGGGGTTGATTGGGATCTGAGTTCCATGGAAGACAATCTGATACTGACCCGAATTCTCCGGCTGGAAGGTCTGGAGGAGGGGATAAACAAGGGCAGCGGGGTGAATTCCTATGAGCGCTGTATCTATATCCACGGCACCAACCGGGAGGATCTGGTAGGCAGCCCTTTGTCGCACGGATGCCTCGCTTTACGCAATCAGGACATCATCCGTCTGTTTGATATTGTCAGGGAAGGCACAGTTGTTTACATCGATGCTCCGCCAATAATTATTGACAAAAGACAGTGCCGGAGTGTCCATTTTATCGGCATTTTCGGTACAGGCATGAGCGCCCTTGCACAATATCTGCGCTTTCAGGGAATAACTGTCTCAGGTTCCGATCGCCTGCTTGCCAGCGAGGATACTGCAGCCATCTGTCAAGCGCTTGAAGGGCTTGGGTGTACTATCGTCAATCAGGACGGTTCAGGTGTCAGTGCGGATATTGATATCATCTGCATCTCAACGGCCATTGAAGAATCTAACCCCGATATCACTGCTGCACGTGCCTTTGGTCTTCACATAGCACATCGCTCCGATCTGCTTGCCGCGATAATAGCGTCGAAAAAGACGATTGCAGTGGCCGGCACAAGCGGTAAATCAACGGTAACGGCAATGATATTTGAATTCCTGACAGCATGCGGGAAATCGCCATCTCTCATAAGCGGCGCTCCTTTGCGCAGGCTTGAAAAACAGGGACTCATAGGCAATGCCTGGAGCGGCGGTTCCGATCTCCTGGTAGTAGAGGCAGATGAGAGCGATGGAACGCTGACCAAATATTCTCCGGAGGTCGCTGTTATTCTTAATATTTCCAAGGATCACAAGAGTGTTGATGAAATAAAAGAGCTTTTTGAAACGCTTGTTTCAAAATCTACCCGGACTGTTTCCAATTCAGACGATCCGATTCTTGCTTCTCTTCCGGCAACAATTAGATTTGGCCGTAGCAGTCCGGCCTTGTGGCGGCCTGATCATGAAGAACTCCTGCCGATCTCAGTCAAGCTTTTTCGAAAAGACATTGAATATCATTTGCCCCTTCCGGGAAACCACAACCTTGAAAATCTGCGAGCGGCTCTTTGTGTCTGCGAGTATTTAGGCTGCCAGGGGCCGGTCCTTGCCGATGCAGTAAGAGATTTCGAGGGTGTGGCCCGACGCTTTACTGTCAGCAGAACAGAACAGGGCGTGCATGTAGTCGATGATTTTGCCCACAATCCGGCAAAGATTGCGGCTGCTGTGAGTGCCGCAAGGGGACTTTCAGAGCGTATTATTGCCGTATATCAGCCGCATGGATTCGGTCCGACTCGATTCCTAAAGGATGAATACATTGCAACCTTTCGAAATGTTTTTCGGCAGAACGACTCACTCTTTCTCCTGCCCATTTATTATGCCGGGGGTACTGCCCAAAAAAATATTTCCTCAGAAGATATCATATACGGTCTTGGCAAAGTATCGTTCAATGCGCAGGCAGTGAGCAGCCGCGATGAGCTGCTGACCGGACTTAAAGCCGGTGTTAAATCAGGTGATTGCATTCTTGTCATGGGAGCAAGGGACCCGTCATTGCCGGCTTTAGTAAAGAAAATAGTAGAGCTGTTCGGCGGGGAAAGGAAGAATTCATAATTCCAGTAATACTGAATTTTATTGACATTATATAGACATGATATAAGAATAGAAAGATAGTTATGTTGGAGGGCCAAAGTGCAGCAGAGTGCAGATGATGTGCTTTCAATCATGCTGCTGACCGTCCAAAGAAAAAACTGGAAAAATTAATATTCAATAGGAGGATAAATGCCGGATCAACCACAAATGCAGATTAATACAGCGGATGAGATGTCAAGGGGCCGCTACAGTAATTCTATGGCAGTTGCCCACGGACCTGAAGAGTTTATTATAGATTGGTTTCTGCAGTCGCCAAATGGTGCGCATCTTGTTTCACGAATCGTAGTTACACCGGGTCACATGAAACGTATCATGCAGGCGCTTCAGGAGAATCTTGAAAAGTATGAAAATACCTTTGGAATAATAAATGTTGTTGAGTCTCCTAATCCTATAGTCCAGTAGATTTTATTTTTCTGAAGAAGATGTAATTATGGTGTTAAGAAGTGGTGAAGGGAGCAATTCCCACAGGTTTAACTTACCTGTCATAAGCAGCGCAACTGCTCTGGACGTCCCTGTGGTGCCCGAATTTTTGCTTGTAAAATAAATAAAATAGCAGGAAAATGAATGAAAGCGATGTGGTTGAGAAAAAAAACTGATAATTCAAAACGCGCCCCTATTTCTGTTAAATTCCAGTCTATGTTTGCAGAGGTCTTTGGCCTCGGCCGTGCCGCTGTTATAAGCGCTGTTATCTCAATTGTTGTAATTCTTGTGCTCGGTATATTCCTGTTTTTTTACCTTGCGCCGCCCAATACCATTACTATAACCAGCGGGCCTGATGGCAGTATGTTCAGCAGGACAGCGGAAAAATATGGCAAAATACTCCAGCGAAACGGCGTAACGCTCAGGATACTTCCATCTGAAGGCTCTGTAGAGAATATCAAGAGGCTTGCTGATCCTTCGTCAAAGGTGGACATAGGATTCGTGCAAGGCGGGGTGAACGCAGGGATAAAAACCGACAAGCTTGTTTCTCTGGGCAGCATCTCATATGAACCACTTTATGTTTTTTACAGGAGCGAATCTAACATTGAACTACTGTCGCAGTTAATGGGCAAGCAAGTAGCAGTAGGCGAGGTCGGCAGCGGAACAAACATTCTCTCGCTCAAATTGCTCGCAGCCAACAGCATAGAACCGGGAGGATTTACAAAGCTGCTTGAGATGGACTCCGACAAAGCAGCAGATGCGATTCTGAATAGCAAGGTTGATGCAGTATTTCTAATGGGTGATTCTGTCTCAACAAAGCTTATACGCCAACTTTTGCATGCACCCGGCATTAAGCTCTTCGATTTTACACAGGCTGATGCTTATATAAGACGCATAACTTACCTGAATAAAATTATTCTTCCAAAGGGTTCAATAGATTTCGGAAAAGGCACCCCTGCTCAGGATATCTTCCTGCTCGCTCCGACAGTTGAACTGATTGCTCAGGAACACCTGCATCCAGCGCTCTCCGATTTATTGCTCGATGCTGCACGTGAAGTGCACTCCGGCGCCGGACTTCTCAGGCGCAAGGGCGAATTCCCCGCGCCGATCGAGCAGGAGATCCGCATAAGCAATGATGCGAGTAGCTTCTACAAATCAGGCAAGGGTTTTCTATATCGCTATTTGCCGTTCTGGATCGCCAGTTTTGTGAACCGTATCATTGTGGTGCTCGTACCCATGATCGTGCTGTTTATACCCGGATTGCGGCTCATACCTGCCGTATACAGATGGCGGTTCAAGTCGCGCATCTCCAGATGGTACCGTGCTCTATTGATGATAGAGCAGGATCTTAAAATGCAATTGGTATCGGATAAGCACCAGGCACTTATAGAAAGGCTCGACAATATCGAGGAAGCGGTGAACAGAATGAAAGTACCGGCCTCGTTTGCAGACCAATTCTACGAACTGCGCGGGCATATCAAATTTGTGCGTACAAGGTTGGTACCGTGAAATGAAAATTGCTATGAAGTCAATACTGCGTGGTTTTTGCCAGAGGCACTGCTTTCTTCCCAAAATGCACACTGTGTGGCTTTTGCCTGAGGTACAAACTAATTCCTAAAAGACACACTATGTTGCTCTTTTCCATTGATCAATAGTTCAACTGGCAACGGTGGACAAAATGCCCCAAAAAAACGAGTGTTGCTTTTGCTGATATTACCGACTAAAAGCGATTCTCATACAAATGAGTTATTCTAATTACCCTATGATATTAATAGATTTTTAATTTGTCTTTTTTATAAACAAGGAATATCATATTAGAAAGTTAATAAAAACGAGCATCGGATATTATATGTTGGGCGAGAAATGGATGAAAAATCAATCATGATAATCGGGTCCGAAACAAAGGCTGATAGGAGGTTTGCACGTAACGCAGCCTTGCTCCTTATCGATCGATCAGGAGGCGAGACCCATGAACGCACAGCCCCAAACAGAAAGGAGGAAAAAAATGACAACTAAACGAACCCGTATTGCAAATTTCGCTCTTGGCGTGAGCCTTGCCGCCGCGTTGCTGGTCGGCGCCTGCCTCGCCACTGCCGCCGACAAAGACCTTTGGCCCGGAACACGGGTTGGCGAGCCCACCCCAAAGATTAAGGGAGTCCCTCCCGCGCTCGCGAAGAACCTTGCAAACTTCGATGACCTAGACTTTCGCGTCTATACCGGCCAGCAGTGGCAGGACCTCCACAAGAGCCACACGAAAGATGTCGTAGTACACTGGCCCGATGGCCACCAGACCAAAGGCATTGAGACGCACATCGAGGACCTGAAGTACATGTGGACGTTCGCGCCCGACAACCGGATCAAGGAGCACCCGGTCCGGTTCGGCACTGCGGACGGCAAGTGGACGGCCGTGACCGGCTGGCTTGAGGGTACCTTCACGAAGCCGATGGTTCTCTCGGGCGGCAAGGTTATTCAGCCGACTGGCAAGGCCTACCGCATCCCGATGGCAACGATAGGCCACTGGAACAAGGATGGGATCATGTTCGAGGAATACCTTTTCTGGGACAACGGCGAGTTCATGAAGCAGATCGGGCTTGCTCAGTAAGAGTGTAGGCACTCAAGGGAAAGCAAAAAGGAAATCGAAGGGGTCAGCTCTTGTTACGGAACATTTATAAAAAATATAGCGGATACATTTGTCTGTCTCATGTCAAGGGCTCGTACTATTATACAAGACACCAATAGACAAAGGGAATACAATTTGATAGGTTTCTTAAAAGGTAGGTTGTGTGGGTGGTCAGGTCGGTCAAGGCGTGAACGGTCATTATCAGATGGCCAGTTCGTGGGT
>JAPLKB010000023.1 GCA_026388275.1 Pseudomonadota bacterium | reverse complement strand
TCGCCATTCCTGCTTTGGAAAGATACCGGGTAATGGCAGATGTGAGTGTGGTTTTCCCATGATCTATATGTCCTATGGTTCCGATATTTACATGGGGTTTTGTTCTTTCATACTTTTTCTTAGCCATAAAGGACCTCCGTTTTGTTATTTATGGAGCCCACGACCGGAATTGAACCGGTGACCACTTCCTTACCAAGGAAGTGCTCTGCCGACTGAGCTACGCGGGCAAATGAAGCGGGCATCAATTTAACCCGCTCAATTTTTTCGAGAAGGCAATATTTTAACCCGCTCTATCTTTATATGGAGCGGGAAACGGGATTCGAACCCGCGACCCTCAGCTTGGAAGG
Organism: Pseudomonadota bacterium; assembly: GCA_026388275.1. NCBI lineage: Bacteria > Pseudomonadati > Pseudomonadota > Pseudomonadota bacterium. Next base: position 23,814 of record JAPLKB010000023.1, on the reverse strand, counting down.
CTAATGCTCTAGCCAACTGAGCTATTCCCGCAATCACAACTTAGAATCTTAAGCTACGAGCAATTATTGTGTTTATAAACAATCTTTTCAACCCTGGGACTCATAACTTAATTCATAAATACAAATTTTGTTGAACAAAATTTGTATAAACCTCCGAAGGCTGAGCCAACAGATTTACAGTCTGCCCCCTTTGGCCGCTCGGGAACCTCTCCATGGAGCTGGTGATGGGACTCGAACCCGCAACCTGCTGATTACAAATCAGCTGCTCTGCCGATTGAGCTACACCAGCCTAAACATTTATTATATTACAAGATGAGTACAAATAGCAATATTTGTTATGTAATTTTTCATCAAAAGGCCGAATTATTATACTATAATCCTGATTGTATTGGAAGCATTTTGTATAAAAACATTTTTTATTGTCCGGGGCTTAACCTCAATCTCATTCACAATCCTTTAAAATTGATCAAATTTGTTTGACAAACCCCCTTTAATACTATAGTTTTAAATAAAAGTCAAAAAAATAAGGAAATTTATATGAAAGGGGTTTCCAAAGCCCTTCATATCTTGTTTATCTAAATATTTAAATTAAATAATACGGAGGAATTACAGAATAATGACCCTTTTAGAAGCATACATAATCACTTTTATAGCAAGTTTTTGCAGTCTTGTCATTGAGATGGTAGCAGGCCGTATATTGGCCCCTTTTGTAGGTGTTTCCATATATACATGGACAAGTATAATAGGCGTTATCCTTGCCGGAATAAGCATCGGTGCATATATCGGCGGAAGGTTGGTGGACAGGCTACCTTCAAGAAAAACACTGGGTTGGCTCCTTTTGCTGTCAGGGATTGCAGCCCTTACAATTATTCCGCTCACCACACTCGTAGCAGCATACCGCTTTCCCCTCTCACTGATGATGCGAATTTTCCTTGTTACCTCAATTATATTTTTTATACCAGGATGCATACTTGGCACCATTTCTCCTGTTGTAGTCAGGCTGACATTGAAAAACCTCGAAAATGCAGGTAATACTATAGGTAAAATATATGCCTTTTCAACTCTGGGGGCAATAATAGGTACATTTGCAACAGGTTTTTTACTTATTTCCTGGATGGGAACAAGAAGTATTATCCTGGCAATGGGGATAATATTGATTCTGGCAGCAGTTTTTTCAGGTGCACTATTTAAGACAAAAAAATCGGCAATAATATTTCTCATAATTGCATCGCCATGCATCTTGGGTGTATATCACTTCCTTTATAAAATTCCGCTCTCGGACAGAACATATCTATACAAAGAAAGCGATTACTATACTATAAAGCTCACAAAGACAACCGGTCATGACAATACAACACCCCTTGAAGCTATGATACTTGATAATTTGATACACTCTTATGTTGCGCTCAACAATCCGCTTCACATAGAGTATGAATATGAAAGGATATATGCTGATGTACTGAAGTGGAAACTCAATAAAGATGATAATTTCAAAAGTCTGACAATAGGGGGAGGCGGTTACACCTTTCCGAGGTACATGGAAACCTTTTATCCGAACGCAAAGATTGATGTTGTGGAAATAGACCCGGAAGTAACAAATATTGTCTATAATAACCTTAAGTTACCAAAAACAACAAAAATTAGAACATTCAATGAAGACGGCCGCTGGTATGTAATGAATTGTAAAGAAAAATATGACATTGTATTTACTGATGCATATAATGATCTTTCCATTCCCTACCACCTGACAACAAAGGAATTCATGGAGCAGATCAAGGGTGTTATGAACCCTGGCGGTATCCTTATGTCCAATATTATTGATAATTTTCAGAAAGGAGCCTTTCTGCCTTCTTATATGAAAACACTGCGGGAAGTCTTCGGACAAAAAAACGTGTATCTTATATCAGTCAGTCCTGATTTCAAGAATACCAAGATCAGTACTTTCATAGTAGTTGCCGGAAATGGCGGCATTAATATAAAGGACTTTTCAGATCATGTCAGGAACCGTATGGAAGGAAAGGCCACATCTGCCGTTATACCGGACGATTTGATAGAAGAATTCCTCAATAACAGATACTCTATCATTATTAAAGACGATTATGCGCCGATTGACAACCTCATTGCTCCTGTTTTTGAAGAAAGGTTCGGTTACAGAAGGAGCTGAAAAGCATTAAGAACAAATAATTTTAATTGTTTCCAAATGAAAGATATTGATTTGCTGACGTAAATTCTTTAATATTATATCAAGTGCGGGCATAACTCAGCTGGCAGAGTGCAAGCTTCCCAAGCTTGATGCCGCGGGTTCGATCCCCGTTGCCCGCTCCATTTAACTACTTGATATTATTTTATTTGATATTCTGATATTTTGGTTCTATTTTCAGTTCTATTTACCTGACCTCTTTTGTTCACAAGGCTTCTCAATCTGGTCATATTTCCAAGATAATATTTTTGCGTAGTTCTCACATCGGTATGCCTCATTAATTCTATCTAATATTGTCTGCATCCGTTTCGTTGATTTTAACAGGCTTTTATTTGAGCTACAAAGGATAGGAAGGTTTATTTCATGCGTAGCTACAGGCAGGATCAGGATATGGGACCCTAAAAAGACGTAGGCACCCCCCTTTTTTCGTATCCGCCGCCCATGCGTATAATTCCATTTCTAAATCAAGGATGAAATCAAGGCGGCAAGGAAGAAGCGACGTAGGCGTAGAGCAATGGTACGTCGAGGAGGTGATGACGAAGCCAACGATGATAGCGCCTTGATTGAGAAATGGGATAACATGTTCCCGGTTCACTTATATTTTTCAGATAAGATTAATCACTGGAGAAATAAAAAAAGGCAGAGCCATTTCTGACCCCGCCCTATCGCTCCATAAGCATTCTACTTAATTCTTAAATTTTATCTTTAGTCCTAAAAGGCCTATCAGGCCCGGACCCAAAAGAAGCAGGGAGGCAGGAAGGGGAACGGCATTATAGTTGTCTGCCCATGCATTCCCATACATTCCAAGACCGATGCCCCGTCCTAATGGCAAGCCCTGAAAACCCGTGACGCTGTATGTCGTTTCCGCCGATCCATCAAAGTCCGTATCGATACCGAGGCACGCTGTGTCGGCGTCTGAGGCATAGGCGCTGATCCGGGCGGTTGTAAAGGGGGTCAACTTGAAGGAGTTATTAGTTAAATGTACAGGTCCGCTTCCGTCATTGCCGTAGTAAATATAAGCCGTGTCAAAGTTTCCCGTGTAAGTGTTGTCCTGAACCTTAACGAAAATATTATGGCTTGAATCAAGCACGCCGAACATCAAGGCAACATACTGACCATACCCCACTGTAGCTTTTACGTCGACCCAAAGTTTTGTTGACTGGTAATTGCTACTGTAATCTTTTACCAATGCCCATTGTAACCCAGAAATTGCGTAAGAGGAATGAGCCCAATGGTCCGCTATACCGATAGAGCTGTCAATGGTCCAGTTTACACCGAGATTACCAAGATTGTATAAGTAATCCGGCGGCGGCGAAAATGTGTCAACCCGGTTAAAGTCATCGAAAAAGCTTGCTCCTGCTTGACCGCCGGTGATAATCACGATAGCTATTAGGAAAAATAAGATAAATATATTTTTCATAAACCCTCCTTTCATAAAATATATTTGACAACGTATAACAATTTAATTTTTTTGTATGTAGGATATCTACGACAATTTGTGTAGGATAAGTTATATTTATACCAGTATTTTTTATATTATCCCCTTTGAATCCATTTTTATATTTTCATCGGTAATCTAAATAGAATAAAAAAGCAGAGTCATTTCTGACTCTGCCTCATCGTTTATTTTGCTATCAGCTCAATTATTGTTAAATTCCCTCTGAAGGTTTCCCCTCCTATAGTTTTTTCTGAAAGCGTTTCATCACCCCAAGTCCCAGGATTCCAGGTGCCAGAAGCAGCAGAGAAGGCGGCAAAGGCGCGGGATAAACGTTGATGCTTGCATACATGGGCATTTTGAGGTCAATATTGTTGCCGTCGTACAAATTGTAAATACCAGCTTTTTCAGGATCCGAATCCGGATAGAGGATAAAAGACTGAGACTCGTTGCCAGCACCAAGGGCTATTAGCATTGCACCGCCGACTCCCATTACACCCGCGACAGGGGTGTTGGAGTCAGGGTCGAGGGTAGATTTAGGTTCGTTGAAGAGCTGTAAGTATAATAACAACGGTATCCACGGGTTTGACAGTACCCACGGTTTTGCAGGGTCTGACGGTGGTACCCAAGTTTCTGCAGGTCTCTCCAGTGTAAGCCCTATATAATTGGAGCTGGATAACACTTTTGGCATTAAACCAGACTCAGCCCATGTCCCTGTCGCGTTAAGTGCAGCCTGTGTAATCAGTTCGGGCATGCAGGCACCCGAACTGATATCCAGAGACATCAGTGGGTTCGAGATAGTTAATGTGGCCGAATCGTCCGAATTATTCTGTGAGAAGAATTTGAATTCGATTGAATAAGCCATTACGGCACTATTCATACCAAGCATGATCGCCAAAAAAAGCGCTGCAAAAATAATTTTCTGTTTCATAAGGTTTAATCCTCCTTAATAATGATATCCTTTTATTCTAATCATATAATTTTGACCTATTTTTGCTGCCGCTTCCGGCTGTCAGGCCGTATCCATAGCGAGGTAAATGGTTTTTGCCTCACATTTACGGATATTTTTATACCCTTGTAAAACATTTTATAACGGATCAGATACTTTTGTCTGTAGGATATGTTAGACAAATCATGTAGGTTTAATACAGAAAATTAATATAATATGCCAAAAATTCTATTGAACCGTTAATATAGTAACTGAACTTCATGTCCTCCTCCCTAAAATAAAAATAATAAAGATAGGGACATCAGGCTTGACCGATTGTATTTTAAAACCTATACTTATAAAATCTTAATGTTCCAACGATCCTCGCATAAAGGAGAATTAACCATGGATGAAAAAGAACGGCTTAATGCATTGGAAACAGCATTAAAAAACGAGTCTTCTGAGCGTGAATTCTATCTCAAAAATGCTGAGAAGACTAATAACCCTCTCGGCAAAGCAATGTTTAAAAGAATAGCCGATGATGAACTTGAGCACTATGAACGCTTAAAAGAGCTTCACGAAAAATGGGAAAAACAGGATAAATGGCCGGAGACCATACCGCTTAAGGTTAATAACACGAATATAAAAGAAATTCTTACCAATACACTAAAGAACATTGACAAAACAGCCAAACCCGATGCAGGCGACCTTGAAGCAATAAAAATCGCCGCTGACTTTGAAGATAAAGGGGCGCAATTCTACCGCCAATTATGCAATGCAGTGACAAATCCGAGGGAAAAAGAGTTTTTTGAGCTTCTTGCCATGATAGAGAACGAACACTTCCTTTCCTTGAAAGATGCGGAAGAATATTTTACTGATCCGGCTTCATGGTTCATGAAAGCAGAACACCATTCCTTCGACGGTGGATGATTCAGCCAATATCTAACCGGTCAACCACCAACTAAAGCCGGTGGTTGACCTTTGCTGAATTTCAGATATCCCGTTTTATAGAATCAATAATCCTGTCCATGATCTCACCATCTAAAGATACTTCCCGGAATATGCCTTCTGCAATTGATGCATTGAGGACGCTAAAATCCTTTTCCACAGGGGTAACTAATATACCTCCCATTTCGACTACCGCAGGGCTTATCATAAGCTGGTCGTCCCCTTTCCTGAAAAAAGCGTCGGGACGGTGCCTGGAACGGGGGAAGATCACAATACACAATCTTTTTGCACTATAGAAACCGGCGATATTTACCATTGGCTCCTTTTCGATAGAAAGATGTCTTTTTAATATTGAGAGAATTTCCTTGAATATCCCTTCAAGTGTTGCCGGGTTATCCCCTTCCAATATAAAAGCTTCCCGTCCAATATTGCTTGCCCGTGACAATAAGACGTTGTCAACCTGTCGAACTTTGATAAAACTTTCCTCTCCTGTAATTTCAGTTTCCACAGGCATCTGTCCGGACGGGACTGCCTGGAAATGAAGGTGATCCGGTGCAGAGGCGCCGCATTCAGGCCCGTTATAGAGAACTGTCCAGTCGCTGCCAAGGTCAACCATCAGCTGAAGAAAAATATCTAAATGTTCAGCAATAGACTGTGGTCTATGTTCTTTATTGCAAATGGTAAAATGGGAAGAGAAAACAGGCGCAGGATTACATAGTATCAGATATTCATTCCGATAGAGAATACCTTTCTGCTCTGCAGGAAGATTGCCGGGACACAGGAAACAGGGTCGCTGCTTTATCTCTTTTTCTTTAACATCAGCCAGAGTGCTTTTTATTCTTCCAGGATTGTGCTGGACGCGCACTATAAAACCATTACAGGCTATTTCCCGTATTTTAATACGCTCCAGCGATGCATAGCCCAGGCAACATTCGGGCCAGGTATTTTTCTGTTCAGACAGAAGTTCAAGGCAAATTTCCGGAAGAGGCTTCTGGCTTTGTTCCCCGTCAAAAGAGGCATAAATCCGATTCAACATCAGTCTCCCCGGTTCATTTTCTGTCTGGCAAGAATTTCATCGGTCCTGACCTTATCCTTAAAGGCATCATTGCGGTTTGTATCAACTATTGCAAGCGCAGCGTCAGTATTCCCCGGCCAGCGTCTGCAAAGATACAGGCTTTCATAGATCCTCTTGATCCGGTATTCTCTGCATATTCTCAGTGCAGCAGCATAGTCTTCGCCATAACTTACATTGAGAAAACCTATAGTACGCATCAAACCGGTGTCAAATGCCCTCGGTGCACCAAGACCGTTAATGCGCAGTGCATTGTTGTGACCGTTTTCATCGGTCCATTCACGGTGGTCTATGAGCCCCGGCTGGATCTCTTCAAGATCAAAATTAACGATAGTGTAGGAACCTATTGCCATGGCATAGTTGCCTTCGCGAAGCGTTCGGACGATTTTTGCAAGTGTATGAGGGCTGTTGTACAGATCGTCCGAATCAAGCTGGACAGCATAACGCCCGCAGTTTTTGCTATACATAGCCTCATTCCAGCACCCGCCTATTCCAAGGTCAGTCCTTGCGGGTATAATATGTTTGAGGGCAGAATGCTCCCTGGCCAAATCGGAGAGAACAACCGTCGTCCTGTCTGTGGAGTGATTATCTACAACAATAATATTGAATGAAAAATCCGTCTTCTGCGAAAGAGCGCTTTTTACAGCTTCGGCAATTGTTGCTTCACGGTTTCGTACGGGTATAATAACTGAAGCCTCTACAGGGAATAATTGAGACTCTCGCGCGGTATCTCTTAAGCAATGCGGCGGCACATAGGCATTTATTTTCTTCAGATAATCGGTAAAGACAGTTTCCATTTCCTTCTGGACAACAACATTTCTCGGATCAACATAGTTAAATATCTTTTCAATACCGGATGCCGAATCTTTTTTGATTACAGAATAGAGAGGCTCATTCAGATGATAAACAGGATAATCTATGGAAACCTTGAGCCGGATGGCATAGAGACCGGCAAATTTTACATGCGGCACGGGGCCGTATTTTTCCAGGGTGTTCTTTACAGCAGGAACGAAAAAGAGCATCATGGCGCCAAAATCAAAATCATCGCGGACACTTCCTGACTGATAATCATTTAACGGATGGAGATCCCTGCCCTGTTTGTCTTCATTGTAAAAATCCGTATAAACTATACCTGCCTTTGCGTATGCGGATGCTTCCATAATGTTCTTCAGAGCATCAGGTTCAAGAGAAATATGCAGGGGCTCAGATACCAACACCAGATATTTCGTTCGGATATTGCCAAAGATAATCTCAAGCGTTTCCTGAGATAAAAGAGTGCCGGTTGTAAGTATACTACATCCAGGCACATTAACATGAATATCTTCCTGACTGATAACAATGATATTTTCTACGAGGTCCGATTTTACGAACTCAAGGAGGATTTTTTCAAAAAAAGGTTCCGGGCTGTAAGAAATGGCTACGGTAAGAGGCTTCATTTGAGGGTTCCCATAATAGTTCGGTAGTAATCATTAAAGGATATTGTATGTACACGCATTGCCGGCTGGCAGCTATCCTTTCTCCTGACCGGCAACTTTGCCCCATGAATCACGAAGCTGTATGGTTCGATTAAATACAGGTTTCTCCGGTGAAGTATCCTTTGAGTCAACACAGAAATAGCCCAGCCTTTCAAACTGAAACCTGTCTCCCGGCATCGCATTAGCCAGACTTCTCTCTACATAACATCTGTGAAGGATTTCTAATGACCCGGGATTAAGATAATTTCTATAATCATCATTTGCTGCTGATAGATCGGGAATCCCGAACAGACGGTCATAGAGCCGAACTTCCACCGGAATGCCATGATGTGCAGATACCCAGTGAATAACCCCTTCTACCTTGCGCCCGTCCGGCGGAGGATTGTTTCGAGTCTGCGGGTCATAGGTACAGTGGATTTCAATGATCTCACCGGTCTTTTCATCCTTGGCCATATTTGCAAATTTAATTATGTAAGAGTTTCTCAGCCGTACCTCTCGTCCGGGACCAAGGCGTTTGTATTTCTTCGGAGGATTTTCATTAAAGTCATCATACTCAATATAGAGTTCTCTTGAAAAAGGTACCATCCTCATTCCCATAGATAAATTCTGGGGATGATTCGCACATTCAAATTCTTCAGTCTGTCCTTCCGGGTAATTGTCAATAATAACCCTGAGGGGCCGCAAGATTCCCATCACACGCGGGGCTTTCTCATTCAAATCCTCACGGACGCAATGCTCAAGAAGGGAAACATCAACAAGATTGTCATTTTTTGCCACGCCGATCCTTAAGCAAAAGTTTCTTATTGCCTCCGGTGTATAGCCGCGTCTCCTCATGCCGGCTATGGTAGGCAGACGCGGATCATCCCAGCCTGTTACATATCCTGTTTCAACTAATTCGATGAGTTTACGTTTGCTCAAGACCGTATAACTGAGATTGAGACGTGCGAATTCTATCTGGTTAGGCCGGTCTCCTTCAATCAACTGTCCAACAATCCAGTCATACAAAGGGCGGTTATTTTCAAACTCAAGGGTACAGATTGAATAGGTAATTTTCTCGATGGAATCTGAAAGGCAATGGGCAAAGTCGTACATTGGATATATAACCCATTTTGTATCTGTCCGGTAGTGAGGTGATCTTTTAATGCGGTAGATAATAGGGTCACGCATAACAACATTTGGAGAGGCCATATCTATTTTTGCCCGGAGCACGTGGGCACCGTCTTCGAATTCGCCTGCCCGCATCCGGAAAAACAGATCCAGATTCTCTTCAACAGAGCGGTTCCGATAGGGGCTCTCTCTGCCGGGTTCAACGAGTGTACCACGATATTCCCTTATCTGATCAGGCGTCAGGCTGCAAACATAGGCCTTCCCGGATTTAATCAACTGTACGGCAAAATCATACAATTGCTCAAAATAGTCAGAGGCATAGAACAAACGGTTGTCCCAGTCAAACCCCAACCAGTGTATATCGTTTATAATCGATGTAACATATTCCAGGGATTCGCCGCTGGGGTCAGTATCGTCCAGCCGGAGGTTACATGTGCCTGCGTACTGTGCAGCTATTCCAAAATTAAGGCAGACCGATTTTGCATGTCCGATATGAAGATAACCGTTCGGCTCTGGTGGAAAGCGCACGGCAACGCGTCCGGCGTGCTTGTTTGTTTTGAAATCATCCTCGATAATGTCACGAATAAAATCAGTTGGGGAAGAAATATCCGTTTGTGCCATTTTTTAAACTCCTTAAACCTTTATTAAATTTTTACCACATGCAGCTCCTTCTTTCAAGAAAAGGGTTTAACTATAGTCTGTTTGTTTGTGCTTGCTCATGCAGCATATTCCTAACAATTTGTATTTTCACACTTATTTTGCTATAATTACGCTTAGCATGAAGTAAGCAAAAGGTGAAGCATGCGAGACTACAACGAGAAATATCATAATCTTTTCGAAAATTCTGTTGTCGGCATATTCTGGGCTTCCTTTGAGGAAGGAATTGTGTTCGAAGAAAATCAGGCAATGCGGGATTTATTCGGCCTGGATTCATTTGAAGGAACCAGATCTACCGATTACTATGTAAGACCTGAGGATAGAGAGGATATGAAGGAAATCCTCCGGCAGAACGGGTTAGTAAATAATCTGGAAATTCTGTTTAAAAAAAAGAATGGCTCCGAATTCTGGGGTTCTCATTCTGCCAGACTTTATGAAGAACAAGGTGTTATTGAAGGTATTATAATAGATATCAGCAGCCGCAAATGGGCCGAAGAAGCCTTACGAAAAAGTGAGGCCAAGTACAGAATGCTCTTTGACTCTGCCAATGATGCCATCTTTATCTGGAAAGGCCGCAAAATCATCGACTGTAATGCCAGGACGTTAAAAATGTTCGGTTGTACCATGGATGAGATAATGACGAGCAAGCCTCCTTTAATATTCCTCCCTCCTCTTCAACCTGACGGAAGGAATTCAAAAGAAAAAGCCCTTGAAAAAATCAATGCGGCCGCTGCCGGTGAACCCCAGTTTTTTGAGTGGAAACACTGTAGAAAAGACGGAACACTCTTCGATGCAGAGGTAAGCCTGAATCGAATAGGATTAGGCGGAGAAGTTTTTGTCCAGACAATACTTCGTGATATTACCGAGCGTAAGCAGGCTGAGGAGAGGATCAGTAAGGCAAATGAGGATCTGATGCGCAGGTCATTGGAGCTGGCGGCCGTAAACAAGGAACTGGAGGCTTTCAGTTACTCCGTCTCGCATGATCTGCGCGCGCCCTTGAGGGCCATAGACGGTTTTAGTCAGGCGCTTCTCGAGGATTATCACGATCAATTAGACGAACAGGGACAGGATTTTCTAAAACGGGTCCGTACAGCAAGCCAACGCATGGCAATCCTTATTGATGATATACTTAAGCTTTCGCGCATCTCAAGGGCCGAACTTCGATACAGTTCGGTTGACTTAAGCGCTGTAGCCTCTGCTGTAGCAGCAGAACTTCAAAATGCGAATAAAGGGCGCAAAGTTGATTTTATCATCCAGCCCGATATTGTTGCGAAAGGTGATCCCAATCTGCTCAGGATAGTTATTGAAAACCTGTTTAGCAATGCCTATAAGTTTACAAACAATAAAAACGGAAAAATAGAATTCGGGACAACAAACCAAGGAGGCAATCTTGAGTTTTTTGTAAGGGATAACGGTGCAGGTTTTGATATGGCCTATGCAAATAAACTGTTTATTCCCTTTCAGCGATTACACCGCGATGATGAATTTGAGGGCATCGGCATCGGCCTTGCCACTGTCCAGCGTATTATCCACCGCCATGGAGGACATATACGGGCAGAAAGTGAGATTGATAAAGGTGCATCATTTTATTTCAGTATTTAAAAAAAAGTAAGTAAGAGAGGTAGCAATGAAGGAGAAAACAATTCTTCTTGTCGAAGATAATCCGAATGATGTAACACTTACCCTTCGTGCATTGAAGAAGAATAATATTAAGAACGACGTAATTGTTGCACGGGATGGTGCTGAGGCACTGGATTGTCTTTTTGGTACCGGTGTATATACTGATCAGGACGTAAGTACTTTGCCGGTCCTTATCCTCCTTGACCTGAAACTCCCAAGGATAAGCGGCATCGAGGTATTGCAGCGCCTGCGTTCGGATGAACGGACAAAGCTTGTCCCCGTAGTAATCCTTACCACATCCAAAGAGGAGCAGGATCTTATCGACGGTTACCGTTTCGGTGCAAACAGTTATATACAGAAACCTGTGGATTTCAACAATTTTATCGAAGCCGTCAGGCAACTGGAACTATACTGGTTAGTGTTGAATGAACCTCCTCCTGCCGGAGGCAAGTAGGAAATGGAAAAACCTCTTCGAGTGTTAATTGTAGAAGATTCCGAGGACGATACCCTGCTTATTGTACGTGAGTTGAAACGGGGCGGGTATAAACCTGTTTTTGAACGGGTCGACTCCCCCGATGCCATGATTTCCGCCCTTGACAGGGAGGAGCGGGATATAATCATTGCAGACTATACGATGCCTCATTTCAGTGGAACTGAAGCGCTAAATCTTTACAACAATAAAAAATTGGACATCCCCTTTATCCTTGTCTCAGGAACTATCGGCGATGATGTAGGTGTTGAGGCAATGATATCCGGAGCCCATGACTACATCTGCAAGAACAATCTTTCCCGTCTTGTACCGGCAATTAACAGGGAACTGAAAGAGTCCCGGATACGCATTGCCCGCAAATCTGCCGATCATGCCCTGCAGAAAGCACACGATGAACTGGAAAAAAGGGTAAAGGAAAGAACAGCAGAGCTAGCTGCTGCAAACGAAACCCTGAAATCAGAGATCAAAGAACGTAAACGTGTTGAAAAGGTTCTCCGGGTTTCAAAGCGGGAGCTTATGTTCAGGAATCGGATATCGGATATTTTCCTTTCTGTTCTTGATGAGAGTTTATATGAAAAAGTTCTTGATGTTATTCTGGAAACTGTAAAAAGCAAGTCCGGTATATTCGGTTACATCAATAAAGACGGGGACATGGCATGCCCTTCTCTGAATGGCAATGCATGGGAGAGATGCGAAATTTCCGGTAAAGCCACTATTTTCCCCCGTAACACCTGGGGGGATAGCATCTGGGGTAAGACAATCAGAGAAAAAAAGAGTTACTGTATCAATGAGCCCTTTTACGTGCCCTACGGGCATATCCCCATCACAAGGGCTTTAGCAGTCCCTATCCTTTATCATGGGGAATCAATCGGCATTATTATTGTTGCCAATAAGACAGTGAATTATAATATAGACGATCAAAAGATACTGGAGGCAACAGCCCGAAAGATGGCGCCTGTTCTCAACGCAAGAATTCAAGCGGATGTTCAGGAATTAAAGCGGAGGGAGGCACAGGAAGCGCTTCGGGAATCCGAAGAAAAATACCGGAGTGTTGTTGAAGAATCACTGGTGGGTGTGTATGTAATACAGAATAATATGCTCGTATATGCAAACAGCAAATTCTGCGAAATCTACGGATATACGTATGAAGAAGTTGTGAATAAATGTACCCTCAGCAGTTTTGTCCACTCCGATGACAGACACATCCTCGACGAGTATATGAGGCGACGGAAAGAAGGCAAAACAGACTCTTTGGAACATGAATTCCGCGGTATGCATAAGAGCGGAAAGATAATTATACTGAAGGGCTTTGGCCGCGTATTCCTCTACCAGGGCCGTCCTGCCGTTATGGGAACACTCATAGAAATTACCAGAGAGAAAATGTTGGAACAGCAACTCCACCATTCACAGAAAATGGAAGCAATCGGCACCCTTGCAGGAGGCATTGCCCATGATTTCAATAACATTCTGGCAGCCATGATCGGTTTTACAGAGATGTTAAAGGGGCGTATCCCGGTGGAAAGCGATGTACAACGCTATGTGGAACATGTCCTGAAGGCCGGCATAAGAGGACGAGATCTTGTAAGGCAGATACTCACCTTCAGCAGGCAGGGAGAGCAGGAACTGAAGCCTGTACAGTTGAGTCTTGTAATCCAGGAGCCCCTTAAGCTTCTCAGGGCATCAATCCCTTCCACTATCGATATCAGGCAGGAGATCAGGAGTACCTCCATGGCACTTGCCGACCCCACTCAAATACATCAGGTGCTTATGAATCTTTCCACCAATGCAGCCCATGCTATGCGCGAAAAAGGGGGAACCCTGAGCATTGAACTTTCCGATTTCATATTTTTATCCCCGCTTGATGCCCCGCACCAGGACATGGTCCCGGGATCATATGTGAAGCTTTCAATTATTGATACAGGATGTGGTATGGAGCCGGAGGTTATGGCACGTATATTTGATCCTTTTTTTACAACAAAAACAGCAGGGGAAGGAACCGGTCTCGGCCTTTCGGTAGTACACGGGATTGTAAAAAGTCACAATGGTTTTATCACTGTTGAGAGTGAAAGTGGAAAGGGCTCTGCCTTCAACATCTTTCTTCCGAAGACAGAGCAGGACTGTCAGGCAATTAGCGAGACTGATTCGGCTATACCAGGGGGTCACGAATGTGTTCTGATTGTGGACGATGAGGATACACTGATCGAGATGGAAAAACGTACACTTGCAAAACTCGGCTATACGGTGATCCCTAAAACAGATAGCCGGGAAGCGCTTTCAGCCTTTAAAAAAGAACCGGATAAGTTTGACCTCGTTATTACCGATCAAACAATGCCCCACATAACAGGTATTGATCTGGCAAAGGAGCTTATTTCCATAAGGCCGGACATACCGATTATCCTCTGCACCGGTTTCAGCGAAAAGGTCAATGCAGATTCGTCAAAGGCCCTGGGTATCAGGGGCTTTCTCATGAAACCCTTTACCATACAGGAAATTGCAAAGATAATACGCAGTGTATTGAACACAAAATAGTAATATTAACGCAGGCGGACGCTGTCAATATCCCATATTCTCCGTATTATTGATTAAACAACCATCCTTTTATCCAGCGACCTGTACTGGATTGCTTCGGCAAGGTGCGGCTCATCTATATGTTCCATATTATCCAGGTCGGCAATAGTGCGGGCAACCTTCAGGATTCTATGATAGGCACGGGGAGAAAGGCCGAATTTGTCAACCGCGTTTTCGAGAAGCATGCTCCCGCCATTATCCATGGCACAGTATTTTTTTATCATGCGCGGTGTCATATGACTATTTGAATATATTTTCCTGCCCTTAAAACGATCTTCCTGAATCCTGCGTGCATCCAGCACCCTCTCTCTTATCTTTTCCGAAGGTTCTTCTTCTTTATCAATTGACAGTTCTCTCACCGTGACGGGAGGTACTTCAATGTGCATATCCATTCTGTCAAGGAGAGGCCCGGAAATCCTTGACCTGTGCTTTCTGATCTGTGACCCGGTGCAAGTACACGCCCTTCTTGAATCTCCCCAGTAGCCGCAGGGACAGGGATTCATTGCTGCAATAAGCATAAATTTTGCCGGGAAGGTTATCGAGTGCGTAATCCGTGAAATTGTTACATTGCCGTCCTCAAGAGGCTGCCGCAATGAATCAAGAACATTCCTTTTAAACTCAGGGAATTCATCAAGAAACAACACGCCATTATGGGCAAGACTGACCTCTCCGGGTTTAGGAACATGGCCTCCGCCCACCATGCCTGCATCTGAAATAGTATGGTGGGGTGTCCTGAAGGGGCGTTCAAGAATAAGGTATTTATCGGTGCTAAGAAGGCCGGCAATACTGTGTATCTTTGTCGTTTCTATCGCTTCTTCGTAATGAAGCGGCGGCAGTATTGTCGGCATCCTCCTCGCAAGCATGGTTTTGCCTGAGCCGGGAGGCCCGATCATAAGGACATTATGACCTCCGCTCGCAGATATCTCAAGAGCCCGTTTTGCCAGCGCCTGACCTTTTATATCCGAAAAATTTAATCCTGCATTGCCGGTATGTTCATCCGGCAAATTATCTTTTCCGTAAAACTCCTTTAGGTCCCCGTCCCCCAGGAAATAATGAACAATATCTATGAGATGATTTGCTCCGTATACTTTCAATCCCTTTACAATAGAAGCTTCGTTGCCGTTCACAAGGGGCGCTATCAGGCTTTTAACTCCTTCCTGGGCAGCAAGTATGGCTATGGGCAGTACCCCTCTGATGCCTTTAATTCTGCCGTCAAGGGATAACTCCCCGGCAATAAGGCATCCTCTCACTGTTTCTTCCTTTATGATGCCCATTGAAATAAGTATACCCACGGCTATGGGAAGATCAAATGATGATCCTTCTTTTCTTACATCTGCCGGTGCGAGATTGATTGTGATCCTGTCGTTAGGGAATTCAAAGCCGGCATTTCTTATTGCTGCCCTAACCCTCTCTTTGCTTTCTTTAACGGACATTTCCGGTAACCCGACGATATTAAAAGCAGGCAAACCGAATGATATATCGACTTCAACATCTATTTTGATCCCATCGATACCGTAGACTGTTGCAGTAGAAACCCTTGAAATCATATAACCCCCCACATATAACGGGACACCCGCTTGCGGTTGTCCCGATTGCTCCCTTACGGAAACATTAATTTTTCATTCGTTTCACTATCTCCCTTGCAATTATACAATGGGCTCACGTCGCCCCCTCCACCAGCAAAGCTGTCGGAGCCACCCCCTCTCGCCCGAGAACGGGCTACGGGCTTACGCCCTCATTTAATGGGCTCACGTCGCCCCCTCTCCTTTCCGTATGCACGAAGGATGTCCGCTCACTTATGTTCGATTGGACGTCCGCTTGCGCTGGGACGCAAGCAAATGCATTTACGTCCTGCGTCCGAAGGAGCATAGCGACTGAACGTCCTTCGTCCCTCGTGTAAATGGGAGCCACCCCCTCTCGCCCGAGAACGGGCTAGGGGCTTATGCCCTCATTTACAGGCTCACGAAAACCCCCTCATGGAAACTGTTAAGAGTTAAGTTGTTTCACTATCTCCCTTACTTCCTGAACCCTGTTAATATCACAAACAAGCACACCGTTTTCCGATGCAACAATGATGAGATTGGAAACACCTATAGTCCCCACTCTTATATTATCGCTGAATAGTACACAATCCTTTGTGTCTATTTGAGTTACATCGCCCTTTGTATAATTCCCTTTTTCATCAGGTTCAAATACCCTTGTCAGTGAAGACCATGTACCTACATCATCCCAGGCAAACCGGGAAGGGATCATTAAAACATTCTCTGCCTTTTCCATAAGCCCGTAGTCTATGGACTTTCTAGGGAGGGTTTTAAAAATAAGTTCAGCTTCTTCCTTTTGATTCACCTTGTATGCATCACTGATTTGCATAAGTCCGCTATACAAATCAGGCATATATCTTTTGATACCCCTCATAACAGCATCAGCACGCCAGACAAAAATACCTCCATTCCAGTAATAATTGCCTTCTTCCAGATATTCCATCGCCTTTTTTAAATCAGGCTTCTCTACATATCTGTTTACCTTGAAACATGTTGAATCCCTTACAATATCAAACTTTTCGTAAGCATGTATATAACCGTATCCTGTTTCAGGCCTCGATGGTTTTATCCCTATTGTGACAAAATAATCCCCTGCTTTTGCACATCTTATGCCCTCTGAGATAACATCTGCAAAACTGTCTACATCAGGGACATATTGATCGGCAGGGAGCACAATCATTACAGCATCCTTATCTTTTTTAAGCATAAAAATAGCTGAATAGCCTATGCAGGGGGCAGTATCCCTTCCATCGGGCTCAACAATAAAATTCTCTTCAGGCAAAACTCCAAGCTGTTTTTTTGCAATATTCAGATGATCTTTGCCAAGGACAATAAAAATCCTGTTTAAAGGCACTATTCGACCGGCTCTTTCAACAGTGAGTTGTATCATACTTTTACCGCCGACGATATTCAGAAACGGTTTTGGTATAAGATCTGTACTTAAAGGCCAGAACCGCTCACCTTTTCCTCCGGCCATGATAATGCAGTATGTGTGGTCAATTGCCCTGGAACCCGGCATTCTGCTGTCTTTATTTCCAGAGGAGGTAGCTTTTGCTAATGCCGAAGATTTATTCTTTGCCATGTTCTGCCTCCTTTTTATTCCAAATATTCCAAGATTTTCGGCAATATAACCGATGCTGTACCTTTGAAAAAATAATCAGTGATCGATGAGGTAAAGGGGGTCTGCTCAGGATTGATTTCAATTATGATTGCCCCGCGGGACTTTGATGTATGCGGCAAATCTGCTGCCGGGTATACCACTCCTGATGTTCCTATAACAAACATTACCTTACATCTCTCCGCTTCTACATTTGCCTTTATCATGGCCTTAAAGGGAATGCTCTCCCCGAAAAAAACCACATCAGGTTTTAATGCTCTGTTACATTTCTCACATATCGGATAAGGGTGTATATCAATGATACCGTGCGTAAGGGGAACTCTTTTCGAACAACTAAGGCATACAAACCATCTGTGGCTTCCATGATACTCTATGACATTGCTGTTTCCTCCTGCCTGATGGAGACCATCCACATTCTGCGTTATAACAGCCTTTAAAAAGCCTTTTTTTTCTAATTCACCCAATGCAATATGGGCAGGGCTCGGCTTTGCATCCAGGATTACCCAGGACATTTCTCGAAGCATTAACCATACTTTTTCCGGGTTGCTGTTAAAAGCCCCTATATGGGCATACTCCATGGGGTCGTATTTGTCCCATAATCCCTGGCCGCCGCGGAATGCCGGGATGCCGCTGTCTACAGATATACCCGCACCGGTAAAAGCAACCACATCCCCTCTTTCCTTTATTATATCAGCTATCTTGCGATAATCATCCATTTATTTTTCCTTTAAGCCGTTCAAATTACTTCCACATTTTTTAAACAGCTTATGAAGTCTTCCAACCTTTGTTCATATCCCGAAAGGCAGGTACGATCTTAAAACCATCTGCCTTTTTTATCGCCCTTTTTACGGCTTCTGCAATGACAAATTCACTCAGTACGCCAACTCTGTTGATATCGGCTTCTATTTTACCCAATGAAAGGGCAAAAATAAGATCCCCATCAAAGGTGGTATGAACAGGACTTATTGTCTTTATTAATCCGCACTGTGATATCTGGGCAACTTTCGTGATGTCCCTCTTATTAAAGCGGGCATTTGTGGCAACAACGCCAAGCGTTGTATTAATGAGACCGAACTGCTTTTTGGTATAACCCTTTTTAAGGGAATCAGATGTGTGAGCAAATTCGAGGCTATCCTGCGACATCCGTGCGCCTGCTATAACTTTTCCGGTTATGTTGTCTATAATATCGCCAAAGGCATTAACAATTACAAGGGCGCCGACGATTAAACCATCCGGCATTATAATACTGCTTGTGCCGACACCCCCCTTCATTGCCCTTGAGATTTCAAAAAGTTTCCCAACTGTAGCGCCTGTGCCTGCACCCACACTTCCTTCGTCAAACGTTTCTTTTGCATTGACACAGGCATCATAACCCATTGCCGCCGTCGGTCTTGCCTTTGCATCCCCGAAAAAGAGGTCAAATATAACAGCAGCGGGAATAATGGGGATCCTTGCTATTCCTACGTCAAAACCAATGCCCTTTTCTTCAAGAAATCTCATAACCCCTGTTGCAGCATCAAGGCCGAAGGAACTTCCTCCGCATAAAAGTACTGCATGAACCTGTTCTACGATATGGCTTAAATTGAGCGAGTCAACCTGCCTTGTACCGGAAGCGCTTCCCCTGACATCCAGCCCGCAGACTGCACCTTCTTCACAAAGAATTACTGTGCATCCTGTATAACCGGTAAGATCGGTTGCATGACCAACCAGGATCCCGCTTACATCGGTAATTGTATTCAGCATGTAGAACCTCTCCAAATAGAAATTTAGTTTTTATTAATGAAAAAGCGCACTCAGTTTTGCCGCTTTTTCCTCATTTTCCTTTTTAAGATCATCCTTCATTTTTTCAAGCTTTTCCCTTATCTCATCATATTTAATAGAAAGTATCTCACATGCAAGAATAGCCGCATTTCTCGATGCATTAATACCTACTGTGGCTACAGGTATCCCCTTAGGCATCTGAACAATTGACATAAGTGCATCCACTCCGTTTAAGGCTCCGCCATCGGCAGGGACTCCAATGACAGGAAGTGTCGTATGCGATGCCAGCACACCTGGAAGGTGAGCAGCCATACCGGCTATAGCAATAATTACTTCCACTCCCTTCTGTCTCGCTTTTTTAGCATATTCAACAGTTTTCTCAGGATTGCGGTGAGCAGATGATATATCTATTTTAAAAGGCACACCTGTTTCTTTTAAGAATTTAACCGCATCTTCCGTTATGGAAAGATCGCTGTCACTTCCGATGAGAATGAGTATTTTTGGTTTTTCCATTATAAACCCCTTCGAGGTTATTTTTTGTATGCAAAGGTCATTTGTCATATACAAACATTAATAACCAATGCCACGGATAATTTACTTTATTGCCCCGTGGGTTAACACCCTGAAGCCTGCTTCGAAATGACTCCACATTATTGTCTTACCTTTGATACCCCGAACGTTTGCAGCGGGGTGATTCACTTTAGCGGAGTCCGATTAATAGTGTTAAAATAATACATTAAACCATTATTTTTTACCATAGCTTTCATAAATATTGAAGATTCTCTTGTAAAATATTAGAATAACTATACATATGGATATAAAGAAGTTTATCGGGGAAGTTCCTCTTTTTAAAGGATTGACAGAAAAACAACTCCAGGCATTATCCGATATCGGGCTGAACTGCACATTCAAAAAAGGTCAGACAATATTTTCCGATGGTGATGAAGCAAACGGTTTTCATGTACTGCAAAAGGGACGCGTTAAAATTTATAAACTCTCTTATGAAGGGAAGGAACAGATTCTACATATTTTCGGTCATGGTGAACCCTTTGGGGAAGCGCCGGTCTTTGCCGGTGAAAGGTTCCCGGCGCACGCTGAAGCTCTGGAAGATAGTACAACAATCTTTTTCCCAAGGATTGTATTTGTGGAACTGATAAATAAAGATCCGCTGATTGCCATGAATATGCTGGCTATTCTCTCACAAAGACTGAAACGATTCACACAGCTTGTAGAGAACCTCTCTCTCAAAGAGGTGCCGCAGCGGCTTGCCGCCTACATACTGTATTCAGTTGAAGATAAAAAGGATGATGACAGCCTTGAGTTGAATATTGCAAAGGGTCAACTGGCAAGCATACTCGGCACTATCCCTGAAACACTTTCCCGTATTTTAAGCAAAATGGTCAATCAGGATCTCATTCGTGTCCAGGGACGTACAATCAAACTTATCAACAAAAAAGGACTTGAAGAACTTTCATACGGGGAGAGGGTACTGTCTTAGAAGCTTGCAGGTTCTATAGGAATATTTAAGGACACCCGGAGCACAATGGGCACAATTTCAGGCACAAAAAAATATGGGAATTGAAAGCATGTTATTCCAGTTCTAAATCAAGGATGAAATCAAGACGGCAAGGAAGAGGCGACGTAGGCGTACGGTAATAGTACGTCGGAGAAGCAGATGACGAAGCCAACGATGATAGCGCCTTGATTTAGAACTGGAATTAGTATCAACACACATGACCCCGCTTAGAGATAAGCGGGAGTTTTCTTCCTGAAGTTCAAGCTTCGCGGTTTTTGCCTACAATGCACACTGCGTGGCTTTTGCCTGAGACACTGCTGCCTTCCTGAACTAAATAAAACGGATTTCTGTAAGACATCCAAGATTGCAAGCGGTAATTATAGATGGTAGAAAACAAAAAAGGCAGGGCTATTTCTAACCCTGCCTTGATAATTTGCAGCTAATCGTTTATCCCAGATACTTTCTTTTAATCCCTACGAGTCCGAAAAGGCCGGGGGCAAGAAGATATAGAGCGGATGGAAGAGGGACGGGGGCTTTTTCAACGCTTACGAGATCAATTGCGGGCCCGTACCATGTCCCGTCAAGACTTTGAAATATTAAGGTTGTATCAATGCCAACAGCAGTAAAGGTAAAGGATTTCTCAGTCCAACCCATGTTGGATATATCTTTCCCTGTTGTATCGAATGTAAATTGCTTATCTGTTATATTACCAGCTGAAACACTGAGTGTCTTTATTGTTGGGCCGCCCCAAGGGTTTCCTGCCAGCCAGAATGAAACTATGTATTTTGAACCGTTTTCGGTTGCGAATGTTTGAGATATATTCCCTGCATTATCTCCACTCACATCTATACTGATTCCACCATCCCTTGCAGTCCAGTTGGGCCACCAGTCCACGTTGTTAGATACCTAATTAGCTCCTACTGTCTCAAAACTGGGGTTACTGATCAAATTTGCGTGGGCAAGGGTCGAGAAACCGAGAATCGCTGCAAGAAGACCTATTAATAATACCTTTTTCATTCTGTGCAACCTCCTTATATATTATTATTTTTATAAATCTGGTAACAAAGGCTATCTGAATATTGTCTCATAATCCTTGGCTTTCTGCTCCTCCCCTCATGAGTGGATTGGCTTTATCATACTTAATATAACAATGTATAACAATTATAATTTATTGTATGTAGGACATTTCATACAATTTATGTAGGATAATTGCGACAATTATTGTAATACATTGACAGGGAGCAAAACACCCTTCAGCCTTCACTTATGACGATCTTCAGAAACATTGACAGTACGCACTTTCAAAGAGTAATCCACGATCAAAATCAAAAGGCCATATACTGGAATTGTAGGTGACATGCGTATTTTTGTCATTGTCATTTTCTGAAAAAATTATGAGAATAAATTTTTGTAAAAGGCTTCCTGAACTGAATAAAATGGATTTTGATAAGGTATACAACATTATTAAGTGGTAATTATTGAAGTAGAAGAAGGATAAAAAAAGGCAGAGCTGTCAAAACTCTGCCTTTTCATGTTCAATAATCTACTGAATCGGGTTTATTTTTTAATCCTTCGTCTCAATCCTGCAATGCCAACCAGACCGGGTATAAGAAGAAGTATCGTAGGTGGTAGCGGTACTGGCGTATCGCTGATGAAGTTGTATCCAAATGCAGTCCCTGGAATATAACCCGGACCGTCAATCAGTGGGTAATAATATGCCCCATTGTTGCCTTCATCGCCAAATTCAGGAATAGATATACTTCCTGTAAGTAGTGATATGCCTTCCATAGGAAATGGAATATCAGCAAGTTCGTCTTGTTTGCCATTGTAGGATCCTGGAGAGTCGAATTTGCCTTCCGAAATGAACTTAAGCATATTGCCATCGAATCGAATAATATCTGAACGCAATCCTGTCTCCGGTTCCGTGAGAACAACATCTCCCGAGGTCACGGAAAAGGGGAGGACATAGGTAAGTACAGGTGCATTGTAGCCTATTCCAAGATATTCATAACTCCATCCCCAATCTAGACGTCCTCCGTTTAGATCAAAACCATTGCCAAGTTCGTTAACAGTTATATACGGCATCTGATTAGCCGCTACTGGCGTTACACCCCACCCGCATATCAATGCAAATAAACAAAATAACGCGACAAAGAAATGTTTTGATCTTTTCATGTTGCTTATACCTCCTTAGAATTTCAATTATATTTAATCCGGCAACCAAGGCTATCTTACTTATGCGTATCAAGGATGTAAATCTTTTAAGACCCTCAAGGTTTTCCGTCCCGCCATTTCTGATGGTTTGGCTTTATCAGGTTGAATATTCAATCTATTTATTCTGTTTAACTTAATATAACAATCAAACAGTTTTTTCTATAGGATATCTGCTACACTTCATGTAGGACATTTGCTACACTTCATGTAGGATATAATCAATTATTGATCAAGTAAAAGGTAGATACTATGATAGATTATGGCCCCCTTGAAGGGTATTGATATACTTTTAGAAAAAAGGAGGTTCACAATGAAAATGGTGAAAAGAACGGAGAAAGTACCAGTGGTCGGTAAGAGAGTCTACGTTGGAATTGATGTGTACAAGGAAAGCTTGCAGGTTACCGTGCATTCAGAAGGAGAAGAAATCTTCAATGGTCGCATCCCGGGACAATACCAGTCGATTAAGAGATTACTGGAGCGTTAGCAAGGCTCACGGATAAGGGTGGCCTATGAGGCAGGAAAGACTGGGGGTCAGATACTGTCATTAATGTCAAGCCCAAAACTCTCCTTTTTTAGTTTTTTTATCATACATCACGATATGGTACTTTACCCTTATATACAGCATGTGCGATAAGAAGCAATTTTCTCATTGCAGCAATAACGG